>DASYNV010000313.1:0-2628 GCA_036008365.1 Steroidobacteraceae bacterium
GCTTGTAGGCCGCGTCGATCGGCGTCTGAAACTGCACCACGACGCCCTGCAGCTGCCATTCCCAGTTGCCGAGGTGCGCGGCCAGCAGTATCACCGAACGTCCGGCGTCGATCTCACGCTGCACCAGCGGCAGATTGGTAAAAGTCACACGGCGCCGCAATTCGTCGGCCGATATGCTCACGAGCTTGAGACACTCGACCACGATCTGGCCGAGACGCCAGTAGTAGCTGTTGAGTATTGACTCGATTCTGGCGGGCGCCAGATCGGGAAAACTGCTTTGCAGGTTCGAGCGCGCCACGCCGATGCGATAGCGCAGCACGTAGCGCAGCAGTAACGATAGCACCGCCGCGAGCGCGTACAGCAACCAGAACGGCAGCCGCGACAGCGCCCGTATCCAGAGCGGCATGGTGGAGTTCGACCCGCGGGCACTTTCGCTCGTCATGCCCGCGAGTGTATGGTTTCCTCATGCTCTGGATCAAAGCGCTGCACCTGATCGCCGTGATCGCCTGGCTCGCGGGTCTGTTCTACCTGCCGCGCATCTTCGTGCACTACGCCGAGGGTCAAGCGCGCGGCGAGGACGTACGCCGACTGATCGTCATGGGCCGCAAGTTGTTCGGTTTCATGAGCATGATGGGCGTGCTGGCGGTACTGCTCGGCTTGTGGCTGTGGCTCGGCTTTCACGACAGCGGGCTCTGGCTGATGGTGAAACTGCTGTTCGTGCTGGGGCTGATCGGCTATCACGTGGCCTGTCGCGTGCTGCTCGGCCGCATGCAGCGAAGCGCTCCGATGCCGAGCAGCCTGGCGCTGCGGCTATTCAACGAAGCCGCGCTGCTGCTGGCGGTGCCGATCATCATGCTCGCAGTGGTGAAGCCGATCTGAGCGCCGGCTGCGTTCGCGCTCACACCGTGCGACTGAACAGCAGCTTCTCCGGAGTGCGCCGCGCCAGGCGCGCATCGAATGCCATGCAGATGTTGCGCAGAAATGCGCGTCCCCTGGAGGTCACGCGGCAACCTGCGGGCGTGAGCTCCACGAGGCGGTCGGCCGCCGGCTCGGCCAGCCGCTGACGGATATCGGCCAGGAAGGCGGTGTAGTCCTCGGGCGCCTCCCAAGTCGTCTCCAGACCGGTCATGAGGCGCAGGATGTGCCGGCGCAGTACGCAGTCCTCGGCATCGAGCAGATGACCACGATGAATCGGCAACTCGCCGGCCTCGACGCGTTGCTGATACTGCCGCAGGTCCTTCTCGTTCTGCGCAAATGCATCGCCCGCATCGCCGATCGCCGATACGCCGAGCCCGATCAGCGGCAGCGCGCAGGCGTCGGCGTAACCCATGAAGTTGCGGTGCATTTCGCCCGACTGCTGCGCCTGCCAGAGACTGTCGGACTCGAGCGCAAAGTGATCGAGACCGATCTCGCGGTACCCCTCGCGCTCGAGACGTTCACGGCCGAGCTCGTAGAGCTGCCGCTTCTCCTCGGCCTGCGGCACATCGATCTCGGTGAAGCGACGCTGGCCGGGCTTGATCCACGGCACGTGCGCATAGGCATAGAGGGCGATGCGGTCGGGCCGCAGGCGGCAGACCGCATCCATCGTGGTCTCGATGCTGGCGCTCGTTTGCAGCGGCAGGCCATAGATCAGATCGAAATTGACGCTGTCGAATCCGAGCGAGCGCGCCGCCCGCGTCACCTCGGCGACGCAGCTCTCGCTCTGGACGCGATTGACGATCTTCTGCACCCGCGGGTCGAAATCCTGCACGCCGATGCTGATGCGGCGGAACCCGTGGCGCGCGAGCAGGCTCAGCTGTTCGACGCTCGTGACACGCGGGTCAACCTCCACCGAACAGCGCGCATCCGCACGCAGCGGCGCGCGTTCGGACAATCCGCCGAGCAGCGCGTCGAGCTCGCCGACGTCCAGGAAGGTCGGCGTGCCGCCGCCCAGGTGCAGCTCGCCGAGCTCAAGGCGTTGAAGCCCGAGCGCGCGCAGGTACAGATCGAGCTCCGCCAGCAGTGCGTTCAGGTACGGCATCACCACGCTGTGGCTGCGTGTGATGCGGGTGTTGCAACCGCAGAATGTGCAGAGCGAATGGCAGAAGGGAATGTGCAGATACAGGGACGCGCCGCGGCTGCGCCCTCCGACCAGCGCGCGCCCGACATGAGCCAGCCATTGCTGGGCGCTCGGCATCGTCTCCCAGTACGGCACGGTCGGATAGCTGGTATAGCGCGGCCCCGCAACATCGTACTTGGCGATCAGCGAATCGGCGGCCGTGGCGCTCATCCAAACATCTCCCGCTGCACTTGGATCGCCAATCTGACGTTGGCCTCGGGCGTGGTCTGCAGCACGCCGTGCCCGAGGCCGCAAACCCAACCCGAGCGCAGTTGCGCCGGCTGTTGCAGCAGACGCGTGAAGCTGCTGCGCAGGCGCGCCTCGAGCTCCACGGGTGGCAACAGCAGCCACTGCGGATCGAGGTTGCCCTGCACGCTGCGGCGGCCCTGCTGCGCACGCAGCACGTCGATCAGATCGTGGCGCCAGTCGATGCCGAGGCATTGCAGATCGATGTCGCGCAACGCCGCCCAGTGCGCCGGACCGGTGTCGCGCGAGTAGTAGATCACCGGTGTCTGCGGACAGCGCGCCCG
>DASYNV010000314.1:0-5584 GCA_036008365.1 Steroidobacteraceae bacterium
CTACTGGAGTCTCGCGAATCTCAAGACCTACCGCTTCCTGGACGAGGAAATCGAGCGCATGCGCGCCCATGAGGTGGCGCCCGGAACGGCGCTCCACGATCGCTATCATCTGTGCTTCGCGCTCGGCAAGGCCTACGAGGATCGAAACGAGTTCGCTGAGTCGTGGCGCTATTACGAGCGCGGCAACGCGCTGAAGCGATCCGAAAGCCGCTACCGGCCCGAGATCATCGAGAACAATACGAGCAAGCAGATCGAAACCTGCACGCGCGAGTTATTCGCGGCTCGCGCGGGTGTTGGAGCCAAGCCTCCCGATCCGATCTTAATCGTCGGGCTGCCCCGCGCCGGATCGACGCTGCTCGAGCAGATCCTCGCCTCGCATTCGCGCGTCGAGGGGACGCAGGAACTCTCCGATATTCAGCGCTTCGTTCTGGAACTGCAGGGTCGAGATCCCGATCTCGGTAACCCGCGCTACCCGGGTGTGCTCACCGGCATGAAGCCCGAGGACTTCCTGCGACTCGGCGAAAAATACCTGGCCGATACGCGGGTCTACCGTACCGACAAGCCGTACTTCATCGACAAGATGCCAAACAACTTCCGGCACATCGGGCTCATACACCTGATCCTGCCGAACGCGCGGATCATCGATGCGCGCCGCGAGCCGATGGCCTGCTGCTTCAGCAATTTGAAGCAATTGTTCGCGAACGGGCAGGAATTCACCTACAGCATCGATGACGTCGCGCGCTACTACCGGACCTATCTCGACCTCATGGAGCACTGGGATGAAGTGCTCCCCGGACGGGTGCTGCGAATCTGGCACGAGGACGTGGTCGACGATCTCGAAACCAATGTGCGCCGGGTTCTGGATTTCTGCGGGCTCGACTTTGAACCGGCCTGCGTTGAGTTCTACAAGACCGAACGCAGCGTACGCACCGCCAGCTCCGAGCAAGTTCGCCAGCCGATCTTCCGCGAGGGTCTCGATCAGTGGAAGAACTACGAACCTTGGCTTGGGTCCCTCAAGGAGGCGCTGGGCGACGCACTCGAGCGATACCGCCGCTAGCGCATTTGCGTCGCGTTCATCGTGCGGCCAGCTCGAGCGCCGGCACGAGATCGGCGACTGACCGGATCACGGCGTCCGCCCCCGCATCGCGCAGCGTGAGCTCGGCCGCCGCGAACCGACGATCGCGTTCGGCGGCGCTCAGCGCCAGCCAGGCCTCGAGCGACAGGCCGACCGCGTTGCCCGATGCGACTCCGACCGTATACGCGCCCGCAGCCTTGCCCTCGGCGACGCCGACCTCGGCGTCATCGACCTTGACGACCCGCGACAGGGGCCACACGCCGAGCTCGGCGCAGGCCTTATAGATCATGAGCGGTGATGGCCTGCCGGCGGGCGTCTCACCCGAACACACCAGGTGTTCCGGCACATAGCCCTGTGCGGCAGTGCGCGCCAGCACCGGTTGCATCATTTCGCGCGTGTAGCCGGTCGATGAACCGATGCGCAGTCCCGCCGCCTTGAGGCGATCGAAAGTCGCGCGCGCGCCGGGGATCAAGCTCGAAGCGCGCGCGGCGTGCTCGCGCATCGGGCCAACCAGATGTCGCATCAACAGATCGACATCGGCGGGTAGCGGGCCACGACCATGACGCGCGCGCCAGGCAGCGGCGACCGCCGGTTCCTTCAGCAGACTGCCCACGTGATCGCTCTTGGACTTGCCCATGTCGCGCCGCGCGGTAGCCGCATCGAGTGGCACCCCTTCGACGGCAAAGGCCTCGATCAGGGCCTTGACCGGGGCCTCGCAACCAAAATCCACCATGGTGCCGGCCCAGTCGAAGATCACCAGATCGAATCGGTCCTTGAGGCTCAAGCTGCTGCTTCCCTGGTATCCAGAAGACTGGTAATCAACTCCTCGCCGATGGCGAATCCGGTCGAGGCGCCGGCACCAGAGGTCACGATCGCGATCCGCACCCGAGATTCGGGCGCATCGATCACGACCTGGCGATCGCTGGCGGACGCGTAGCTGCCGATCCATCGCTGCAGGGTCGGCGGGGGCTCGATTCCCAGCGCGGCGCTGAACTCCTCGAGAATCAATGCATCGACTTCCTGGCTCGAAAACGGATCGGGCGTCGCGCCATAGTGATGGCTATCGCCAACAATCAGGCTCCCGTCGGCGCTCTGCACGACGATCAAGTGGACGCCGTGCTCGAGGTGTCGGGGCTGTTCGGCTGCGAGCCGTACCTTGAGCGCAGCGGCTTCCGTGAGCTCGGAGAATCCGCGGTAGCGGCCCAGTCCCAGATCCGACATGATGGCGGCGGGCAAGCGGAACCCGGGATCAGCGAGCCGCAGCATCTGCAGCTTGCATTGGGTCAGCGCGTAGCGGCTCAGCCGCTCCGCATACAGTCCGCTGAGGTCATCGCCCGGGCAGACCGCGACATAGTCCGCCTGCAACATGCCTCGCGACGTGTGAACGCGTGGCATCTCGATGCCCTGCACGGTGGTCTCGCGCAGAAAGGTAACGCCGTGCGCGCTGGCAAGCCAGGCCGCCAAGCGCGGGATTGCTTCGCGCGCCTCGACGCGCAGCTCAATGGTGCTCTCGAGCACCGCCGCCAGCTGCGGCGCGTGCAACTGCGGACAGCGGTGGCGTGCCTCGGCCGGAGTCAGCAAATGGCAGCCTGCAGCCGTCTCGGTGGCCATGAAGGCCTCCAGCACGCGCACG
Source organism: Steroidobacteraceae bacterium (assembly GCA_036008365.1). Classification (GTDB taxonomy): domain Bacteria; phylum Pseudomonadota; class Gammaproteobacteria; order Steroidobacterales; family Steroidobacteraceae; genus FEN-1191. The sequence continues at coordinate 2,709 of DASYNV010000314.1, forward strand.
GACTCCGGCCGCCGAACGCTCATCCAGACACCGGTCTGAAGCACGGAAATGCCGGCCGCATCGGCAACTTCACGCCAGACCTCGCGGCTGCGCCGCGCCCGCTGCCACATGGCCCCGCGCTCCTGTCCAGTCACTGTCACGAATCCGAAGTTGCGCACCGAGGCGCCATTGGCGCGTGCGTCGCGATCGATTACGACGACCTTGAGTCCATGCCGCACGCCGGCCAGCGCCGCGGCCAGTCCAAGGATGCCGGCGCCCACGACGGCCAGATCGAAGCGCTCCTGTGATGCCCCTGGTGTCATGATCTGAGTCAACGGAAGCGCGCACCCTGGCGCGCGAGCTCTTTGTGGACGGCGCCAATATCGAGCCGGTCGAGTGGCTCACTGCGCTTGAACGAAACGGCTGCCGCGACGCCGGCGCCCTGACCGCTGACCGCACAGCACATCATGTTGCGGGCCGAGGCATGCGATACCTGATCGCCGCCGATGCAGCGGCCGGCGACCAGCAGGTTGCCCACGCCCTTGGGTACGAGCGCGCGGTAAGGCACGTGCCAGTAACGGCCGGTCGTCGGCAAAATCAGAATACCGTAGCCGTCGATGAACTCCGGGAAAATGCCGATCGCATCGTCGAATCGCGCCTGCTCGCGCACATCGTTGCCGGTCAGGTTATAGAGCGCATCGATCTTGCGCGTGTCGCGGACACCGAGGGTCATGCCGAAATTGCGCAGCTTCGCGTTCTCGCAGCCCGGCATGAATTTGCGCAGCGCTTCGAGCGCGAAGATCGCCTCGCGCCGGCCGCGGATCTCGCCGGTCGTCAGATCGTTCGGATCGGTGCCGTCGATCTCGGGCACGTGCACGAGATTCAGATAGGTCAAATCGCCCTGGTCGGTGACCGTACCCCAGGTGCCGGCGATGGTCTTGAGGTAGGGCGGGATGACGCCGGCCTCGAGCGCCCTTCGAAACGGCTTACGCAGGAACGGCGAGAACAGCTGGTCCTCCTTGCCGGTGGTCTCGTAGTCCCATTCACCATTACCCGACCAATCGGCGTACGTCTGCGGATCGGCCTTGACCGAATCGATGAAGCGCTGCTTATTGACGCCGGACATGGAAAACATGACGGACACCGCCATCATCTTTTCCCTCGGCGTCTTGAATACCGGCGCACCGGCGCGTGTGGCGATGTCCGCGTCGCCAGTCGCATCGATGACTCGGCTGGCGAGAATCGCCTGCCGCCCTGCCTTGCTCTCGATGATCACGCCGGCGACGGCGCCGTTCTGCATGAGGGGAGCGACGCACAACCGATGCAGCAGCGGCGCAACGCCCGACTCTTCCACCAGCACATCGGCCACCCATTTGAACATCTCCGCATCGAGCGCGTGACTGAGCGACTGCGGCTCGGGCATCGCGGCGCCCATGGCCTTGGCGCGATTTTCAAACTCGATGCCAATCCCCTCACAATCCACGGTCTGCTCGTGCCGATACCAGGCGAAGCCTTCGACACCGACCTGCGTGATGTTGCCGCCGAAGCAGCCGTTGCGATCGATCAGCGCCGTGCGTGCGCCGGCGCGTGCCGCTGCGAGCGCCGCCGCCAGGCCACCCGGTCCGCTGCCCACGACCAGGACGTCGGTTTCGAGCACCACCTCGAGCGAGCGGGCCGGCTCAGCAATCGTCGTCATTTCGAACAGTCGCTCCCATGTGAAGTGACTCCCCTCGAGTCAGTCCGTCATTCTAGGGGCAGCGGTATAGTAAGAGCATCATCAGCGCCGCCGAGGGTGAATATCTATGTCGCGCGCAGCTCCTTCACGGAGACCCATCGGGTCCCGTAAGCTTGCATGACCATGAAAGTAACGCGGCTGACCCGGGCGCTTGGCGCGGTGATCGAGGGCATCGACCTGTCCTCCGAACTGCCGGACTCGGCCATCGATCGGTTGACTGAGCTGCTGGTCGAGCATCAAGTGATGTTCTTTCCCCACCAGCCGATTACGCCGCAGGCGCAGTGCCGGCTGGCTGCGCGATTCGGTCCGCTGCACGTGCATCCGATCTATCCGGTGCTGCCGGAACTGCCGGAAATCATGGTGATCGACACCCACGAAGGATTCCTGCCGGATAACGACAACTGGCACACCGACGTCACATTCAGTCAGACCCCGCCGCTGGCCGGCATGCTGGCAGCCAAGCGCATTCCGGCGGTCGGCGGCGACACGCTCTGGTCGAGTGCAACCGCGGCGTACGACGCCCTCTCGGAGCCGCTCAAACGGCAGTTGAGCGGATTGAGCGCGACGCATTCGGTCGTCAAGTCCTTTCCGGCACAGCGCTGGGACAACGACCCGCAGTCCAAGGAACGCTATCAGCGCGCGGTCGACAAGCATCCACCGGTCAGTCATCCGGTCGTGCGCACGCACCCGGTCAGTGGCCGCAAGGGATTGTTCGTCAACGAGGGCTTCACGACGCACGTCAACGGCATCACGCAGCGCGAAAGCGATGCGCTGCTGGGCCTGCTGTTTGCGCACGTCGGGCGCCCGGAATTTACCGTACGGTGGCGCTGGAGCGTGGATGACATCGCCTTCTGGGACAATCGCATCACCCAGCATTACGCGGTGGCGGATTACCTGCCGGATCGGCGCATCATGCACCGCGCGACCGTGATCGGCGATCGGCCGGTTTAAGCGATGACGAGCCGCTCGATCATCGCCCGATAGTGGCTGAACGCGGGGACCTGGAGTCCCGCGACCTTGCCCTGATCGTCACAGCGCCGCACCAGTATGGCGTCACGACAGCATCGTTCGGCTTCGAACGCACCGATCTCGGCCGGCGACATGGGTCCGCCCTGCAACTCGAGCGTGCGCACCGATGCGGCACTGAGCTGACCGAAGTAGG
>DASYNV010000315.1:0-4571 GCA_036008365.1 Steroidobacteraceae bacterium
TCAGGCCGCGAGGCTGCGTGCCAGTTTCGGCAGCTCGCCGGTAAGGCCGAGCGCCTGGCGTTCGAAGGCGCGTTTGAGCGCGCCGCTGCCATTGACCGCGGACAAGCCGCGATTCAACAGCCACCCCAGCGGTCCGCGCGCATGCGCGAAACCGGTCTCGAACAGGCTCATGGCGGCATCCATGGCGAGGTTATGGGTTCGGCGCTGCTGCTCGTATCGCCGCAGCACGCGCAGTGCGCCCAGATCCTCGCGCAGCGCCGGTGCCGCCGCCACGGCCTCGCACAGCGCCGCCGCATCGAGCAGACCGAGATTCGCGCCCTGTCCGGCCAGCGGATGAATCACATGAGCGGCATCGCCGATCAGTGCGCAACGCGGGCCGACATAGCAGTGAGCCGCGACGCTGCGCAGCGGAAAGCTCGCACGCGCACTCGACAGGCGCGTCGCGCCGAGCGCCATTGCCGAAGCGGCATCGAGCCGCGTCTCGAATTCGCGCGCCCCGCAGGTGAGCATTTCCTGCGCCACGGGCGCATCCAGTGACCAGACGATCGAACTGCTGCCCTCGAACAGCGGCAGCAGCGCCAGCGGGCCGGTATGCAGGAAGCGCTGCCACGCCGTGGATGCGTGCGGCCGCTCGGTGCTGATCGTGGCGACGATCGCGAGCTGCCGGTAATCGCGCGCGCGCACGCTCAGGGCCGCGGCTTCGCGCACCATCGAATGTCCGCCATCGGCGCCGACCACGAGCCGCGTCTCGAGGCTGCGTCCGCTCGCTTCCAGGTGTGCCGCCGCCTCATCGATCGACAATCGTTCCAGCGCGCCCGGGATCAGCGTGCCGCCGCTCGCGCGAAAACTCTCGATGCAAGCATAGGCCAGCGCACTCATCTCGGCGATGTAGCCGAGATTGGGCTCGCCGATGTCCGCCGCATCGAAGCGCAGCGCGGCGGCACTTGCCAGCGCCGACGACTCGTGCCACACGCGCATGCGCTCGTAGGGCGCCAGGCGCTTAGGCTCGAGCCTTTGCCAGGCGCCGGCCGCGCGCAGCACGCGTTCGCTGGCACGCGAGATCGCCGCCACGCGCAACTCCGGCGGCGCCGCGATCGTGGGCGCCGCGGGCGGCTCGGGCGCGAGCAACGCAACCCGCGCGGGATCGAGCCGTGCATGGCGCGCCAGCAGTGCCGCGCAGCAGGCGCCCGCAAGTCCGGCGCCGACCACGACCACGTCGAAGGGCTCGCTCATGAAGCCACCGGCGGCTGCGGCAGGCGCAGCCCGCGCGACAGGCGCGGCAGGGCGCCACCGAAACCGAAGCTCAGGCGCGCCAGCGCGCGCTTGGCAGGCGCACTGACATCGAACAGCAACAGGCCGAGATTGCGCAGGCCGATCGCCGTGGCACGGCGGTCAACGAACAGCTTCACCAGATTGTCGGTGAAGGCGATCATGCCGCGCCGGTCGGCGGCGCGCCGCGCCGCGAACTGCGCCAGCACTTTGGGCGCGCCGGGATCGGCGGCTGTCGCGATCAACTCGGCCAGCACCGCGGCATCACGCAGCCCGAGATTGAAGCCCTGCGCTGCCACCGGGTGCAACGCCTGCGCGGCATTGCCGATCAGCGCCACCCGCGACGCCGACTGTTCGAGTGCGCGCAGCAATTCGAGTCGATAGGCGGCTCGCCGTCCGACTTCGAGGATGCGGCCGGCGCGCCAGCCGAATGCGTGCTGCAACTGCTCGCAGAACCGGGCCGGCTCGCACGCCTGCATGTCTTGCGCGTACTCCGGCTCGAGCGCCCAGACCACCGTGTAGTGCCCCGAGCGCAGCGGCAGCAGCGCCATCGGACCCGATTCGGCGAAGCGTTCGTAGGCGATGCCGGCTGCCGGCCGGTCGGTGCGGATATTGGCAACCACGGCGACCTGCCCATAGTCGCTGTCGCTCGAGCCGATGCCGGCTGCCTGCCGGACCAGTGAATGCGCGCCATCGGCCGCCACCACCAGCGCAGCGCTCACCAGACGCTCGGTGCCCGCGGCGTCCGCGATGCGCAGCTGCGCGGCCTCGGCCTCGAGCCTTACCTCGCGCACGCGCGCCGGACAGGCGAGCTCGATGCGGCAGCGGGCGCGCAGGGCGCGCCACAGCACGGCGCCGATGTGCCGGTTACTGACGGTGTAGCCGAACGCTTCGAGCTCGTGTTCGGCCGCTTCGAGCCGCGCGAATCCGAAATGGCCGGCATCCGACACGTGGATGCTGCGGATGGCGCCCGCCTCGGCGGCGATCTCCCGCCAGATGCTCAAGGTTTCGAGAATGCGCCGCGCGCCGTTGCCGAGTGCCGTGGTGCGATCGTCGAAACTCGGCTGCAGAGCGCTGTCCGGTTCGTGTGCCTCGATCGCCAGGACCTTGAGCGGTGTGTCCTGCAGTGCCAGTGCCAGGCTCGCACCGACCATGCCTCCGCCGACGATGGCGACGTCGTAGCGGCCGGCACTCACGCTCATGCCGCAGTCATCAGCGCTTCGATCTCGTCGGCGCCCTTCGGCACGCCGTCGCTGAGCACTTCGCAGCCGCCGCGCGTCACGACCACGTCATCCTCAATGCGCACGCCGACGTTCCAGAATCGCCGCGAGACGCCGCGAGTGCCGGCCGCGATGTAGATGCCGGGCTCGACCGTCAAGACCATGCCGGGCTCGAACACGCGCCATTCGTCACCGACCTTGTAATCGCCGACGTCGTGCACGTCCATGCCGAGCCAATGGCCGGTACGGTGCATGAAATAGCGCCGGTAGGCGCCGTCGCGGATCAGGCTCGGCACCGAGCCGCGCAACAGGCCAATGCGCACCAGGCCCGCCGTAATGGCGCGCACCGCCGCGTCGTGCGGCTCGTTCCAATGATTGCCCGGCTTGACCTTGGCGATGGCGGCTTTCTGCGCATCGAGCACGACCTCGTAGACGGCACGCTGCTCGCTGCTGAAGCGGCCATTGACCGGATAAGTGCGGGTGATGTCGGAGGCGTAGTAGCCGTACTCGCAGCCGGCGTCGACCAGCAGCAGATCGCCATCGTTCAGGCGCGCACTGTTGTCGCGATAGTGCAGCACGCAGGAATTGGCGCCGCCGCCGACGATCGGGTGGTACGAGATATCGGCGCCGTGGCGGTTGAACTCGTGCAGCAGCTCAGCCATGACCTCGTATTCCATGCGACCCGGACGACAGAAGCGCATGCCGCGCACGTGCGCCCCGGCCGCGATCTGACCGGCGCGACGCATGAGTCCGATTTCGCCGCGGCTCTTGAAGAGCCGCATGTCATGCAGTGCGTGATCGAGCGCCACAAACTCCTGCGGCGGATGCAGTCCGCTGCGGGCCTGTGCACGCAGGGTGTTGACCCAGCCGACCACACGCTGGTCAAACTCCTGATTGAGCCCCATGGTGTAGAAGACGCGCTCGCGGTTCTCCATCATCCCGGGCAGGATCTCGTCGATGTCGGTTATCGGAAAGGCGTCATCGGCACCGAAACGCGCAACCGCACCGTCCGGGCCGGAACGCTTGCCGTCCCAGATCTCGCGTTCCTTGTTGCGGTCACGCACGAACAGGACGTATTCGGCCGCCTCCCGTCCCGGAATGAGCACCGCCACCGCCTCGGGCTCGCTGAAGCCGGTCAGGTAGTAGAAGTCGCTGTCCTGCCGATAGTTGTATTCGACGTCGTTGTTACGCTGGCGCACCGGCGCCGAGGGCACGATGGCGATGGCGCCGCGGCCCATCAGGCGCATGAGTGCGCGGCGGCGGCGTGCGAATTCGACCTTGGATGCTTCGGCCATGACTGCCTCGATTCAGACCCGCTTGAGCGACCTGCTGCGCACGGTCAGCTTAAGGTAAATTGCCCCCCGGCCGACCACATCAGTGCAGCACCTGTCCGGGCGCACTGTAGCGCTCGCGCAGCGGCTCGAGCTCATCGAATACGAGCTGAACGCCGACCCTGACGAACTCAACCAGCTCTGCCAGCGCCGACTCGTTTGCCTCGGCGGTATCGCTGACATCGACGTCCGCACGCGTGATTTCCGTCAGATCGCGAACGATCTCGCCCAGATCGCCCGGTAGTCGCTGCGGATCGGCGGCGCCGTTGCTGCCGAGGCCATAGAGGAAACCGCTGCACCAGGAGGTCAGCGCCTGGGTGCGCTCTTCGATCGGCCGATCGTCGGTCGGGATCAGCAGATCGAAGTCCATTTGCCGGTCCGACAGGGCCGCGACCGTGGCCTCATAGAGCATCTGCAGGGCCGGATCGGTGTTGGCTCCGCCGACACCATCGGGCAGGATCTCGGCCAACCAGTCCTCCAGCCGGTAGGGCACCAGGGCGCACAGTGCGCCGGCCAGTGTGCCGTGGGCCTCGGCCGCATCGGCCAGCGCGTGCGAGGCCGCCAGCGTGCTCTGAATGCGCGAATAGTCGTGATGGCCGATCACCATAAAATGGTATCAGGTTTACATTGACCTGCCTGTAAGGGCCGCACTATAGTTTTCGCCATGACAGAAGCCAGCCGTTCATCCGCCGTCGATCTGGAACTCAAGCGCCTCGAGAAGCGCATCGACGAATTGCTCGCCACCATGCAC
>DASYNV010000316.1:0-11132 GCA_036008365.1 Steroidobacteraceae bacterium
TGTGATCGAAATTGCGCGGAATGCCACCGATCAGAAACCCGGGCGCCAATCCCGCGTCCTCGAGGATCCAGGCCAGCATGCTGCTGGTCGAGGTCTTGCCGTGCGTGCCTGCGACCGCCAGCACCCAGCGATCGTGCAACACCGCCGACGCCAGCCATTCGGGGCCGGAGGTGTACGGCAGCCCGCGATCGAGCACGGCCTCGACCACCGGCATGCCGCGCGACATGACGTTGCCGATCACGATCATGTCCGGCTGCAGATCGAGCTGCTCGACCCCGTATCCCTCGACCAATTGGATGCCGAGCGCCCCGAGCTGGCTGCTCATGGGCGGATAGACGTCGCGATCCGAGCCGGTGACGCGATGGCCGGCGGCGCGCGCCAGCGCGGCGATGCCGCCCATGAAGGTGCCGCAGATACCGAGGATATGAATATGCATGCGTTGCGAGACTGTACAGTAAGATCCCGCCAGCGATGAGCCAGGCGAACCCCGAGATTATCAACGATAGCGCGGGCCTCGCGCAGATCTGCCGGCAACTGGCCGACGTCGAGTCGATCGGGCTCGATACCGAATTCCTGCGCGAGCGCACCTATTTCGCACAGCTGTGCCTGCTGCAGCTCAGTGTCGGTGAGCGCGCGTACTGCATCGACACACTGGCGCTGCGCGACTTGAGTCCGCTGCGCCGCGCGCTCAATGAGCCGCTGCCGGGAAAAGTGCTGCACGCCGCGCGCCAGGATCTGGAAGTCATGTGGCCCGCCACCGGTCCGGTGGTCGGGCTGTTCGATACCCAGGTGGCGGCGGCGCTGATCGGGCTGCCGGCTCAGATCGGTTACGGCGAACTGGTGCAGCGGCTGTTATCGACGACGCTGCACAAAGCGGAGACCCGCACGGATTGGTCCCGCCGGCCGCTCAGCGCGGCGCAGCTCGAATACGCGCTCGACGATGTGCGTTATCTGCTGCCGCTGCGCGCACGGCTGCAATCGCGACTGCAGCAGCTCGGACGCTGGCAATGGTTCCAGCAGGAGATGGCCGAGCTCGATTCGATCGGCTCTTTCGACGCCGATCCGAAGCAGGCCTGGCGCCGCTTCAAGGGCTTCAACGAGCTCGATCCGGAACGCCAGCGGCTGGCGTCGGCGATCAGCGCCTGGCGCGAGCAGCGAGCGATCAGCGCCGATCGGCCGCGCAACTGGATTCTGCCGGATGCGGCGTTGCGCGACATCATCATGCGCGCCCCGCGCACGCTCGCGGAGCTCGCGGCGGCCACCGAGCTGCCCGAGGGCATTGTCAATCACAGCGGACCGCAGATCATCGCGATCATAGAGGACGCTCGGCTGCCGGCGAGGCTCGCCCCGCTGCCGCAGCGCCAGCGGCCCGACCCGGAAACCACCGCTGCGGTTCGCAAGCTGTCGCAGCTGGTACAGCAGATCGGACGCGAACTGGGCATGGCGCCCGAGATTCTGGCGACGCGTCGCGAGATGGAGCAGTTGGTCTCGGGTGCCCGTGATGGCAGCGTGCTCAAGGGTTGGCGGCGCGAAGTGATCGGCGAGCGCCTGCTCGGCGCGCTCTAAGCTGACCTACGTTTTGGGAGCGCTGCAGGAGACCGCGGGCGCCGCCACGGACGACAGCGCGCCGATCAATCGCGCCGTAACCTCTTCCACCGGTGCATCGGCATCGATCGTGCGCAGCAGACCGGCCGCGGCATAGAACTGCGCCAGCGGGCGGGTTTCACGCTCGTAGACTTCGAGCCGGCGCCGCACCGTCGACTCCTCATCGTCCGGACGCTGCACCAGCCGCGGATGATCGGCACATTGATCGCATCGGGGCGCATCGCCGGGCGCCGACGCGGGCGAGTTGAACACGCGCGCGCACTGCGGACAGCTGCGCCGACCCGAGATGCGCTTGATGATCTCGTCGTAGTCGACTTCGAACAGCACCACGGCATCGAGCGCCGCGCCGATCCCGGTCAGCATCTTCTGTAGTGCCTGCGCCTGCGCGAGGTTGCGCGGGAAGCCATCGAGGATGAAGCCGCGGGCGGCATCCCGTTCGGCGAGGCGCTCGCGGATGATGCCGAGCACGATCTCATCGACCACCAGTTGACCCGAATCCATGGCGGCCTTGGCTCGCTTGCCGTAGTCGGTCCCGCGGGCAACCGCGCCGCGCAGCAGATCGCCCGTGGAGATCTGCGGAATTCCGAACCGCTGCACCAGCCGCTGGGATTGGGTCCCCTTGCCGGAACCTGGTGCCCCCATGAGAACGATACGCATCCGCAAAACAGTACCTATCGGCGCCCGTCAGGTCAAACAAGGTATGCTCGCGCGGCGCTGCAGAACGCGCACCCCAAGGATGCAGGATGAAGAGGAAAACCAGCAAGGTTGCCCCGTGCAACGCGCTCTACGCCCAGTCAGGCGGTGTCTCGGCGGTGATCAACGCCTCCGCCTGCGGCGTGATCGAGACGGCGCGCAAGCACCGCGACCGCATCGGCAACATCTACGCCGGCCGCGACGGCATCATCGGCGCGCTGACCGAGAATCTGATCGATCTGTCGCGCGAGAGCGCGGCCAGCATTCGCGGCCTGCGCTACACGCCGGCCGGCGCCTTCGGCTCGGCCCGCTTCAAGCTCAAGAGCCTGGAGCAGAACCGTGCCGAGTACCAGCGGCTCATCGATGTGTTCCGCGCACACGACATCGGTTACTTCTTCTACAACGGCGGCAACGATTCCATGGACACCGCCTGGAAGATCTCGCAGATCGGGAGCACCCTGAATTGCCCGGTGCTGTGCGTCGGCATTCCGAAGACCGTCGACAACGATCTGCCGATCACCGATTGCTGTCCGGGTTTCGGCTCGGTGGCCAAGTACATCGCGGTCTCAACGCTCGAGGCTGGTCTCGATGTCGCTTCGATGGCGCGCACCTCGACCAAGGTGTTCGTGCTCGAGGTCATGGGACGGCATGCGGGCTGGATCGCCGCCGCGGGTGGCCTCGCGGGCCGCAAGGCCTCGGAGCCGCCGCACATCATCCTGTTTCCGGAGATCGCCTTCGATAAACCGAAGTTTCTCGAACGCGTGCAACAGTGCGTGAGCTCCTATGGCTACTGCGTCATCGTGGTGTCCGAGGGTGCGCGCTATGCGGATGGCAAGTTCCTGGCCGAATCGGGCACCACCGATGCCTTCGGGCACACGCAGCTCGGCGGTGTCGGCCCGGTGGTTGCCAACATGGTGCGCGAGGCTCACGGCTACAAATACCACTGGGCCGTTGCCGATTACCTGCAGCGCTCGGCGCGGCACGTGGCTTCGAAAACCGACGTCGAGCAGGCCTACGCGGTCGGCAAGGCCGCGGTCGAATACGCGCTGGCGGGCATGAATGCGGTCATGCCGGCAATCAAGCGTCTGTCCTCCAAACCCTATCGCTGGAAGCTCGTGCCGGTACCGATCAGCGAGGTCGCCAACGTCGAGAAGAAGGTGCCGCGCCACTTCATCACCGAGGATGGCTTCGGCATCACGGCGGCCTGCCGCCGCTACCTCGAGCCGCTGATCGGCGGCGAAGATGCCCCGCCCTATCGCGACGGATTGCCGGCTTACGTGCGCCTGCGTGGCGTCGCCGTGCGGCGCCGGCTCAAGACCACATTCAAGGTCTGACCGCAAGCGCTCGGACCCCGGCGTTCAGAGCCCGCATATGCTATATTTCGCGGCCATTTCTGCCGGGGAAAACAACCAAGCCCGGCACACTCAAACTAGACTTAATACGCCGTCTTATCGACGTTGAGGAGATTGAATGGGTGCCACGAACTGGCTCTGGGTGGCCATTGCCGCCGGCGTAGTCGCCGTACTCTACGGCGCGGTGTCGGTACGCTCGATTCTTGCGCTGCCGGCCGGCGACGCGCGCATGCAGCAGATCGCGGCGGCGATCCAGACCGGGGCCAAGGCCTACCTCAATCGCCAGTACACCGCGATCGCAACCGTCGGGGTGGTGCTGTTCGTAGTGCTCGGGTTCGCGCTCGGCTGGGCCACGGCGGGCGGCTTTGCAATCGGCGCCATCCTGTCGGGGCTGGCGGGCTACATCGGCATGAACATCTCGGTGCGCGCCAATGTACGCACGGCCGAGGCGGCCCGTAGCGGCCTCAATGCCGCGCTGTCGGTGGCATTCCGCGGCGGGGCCATCACCGGCATGCTGGTCGTCGGCCTGGGGCTGCTCGGCGTCACCGGCTACTTCACGGTGCTGCGATCCTCGGTCGGCGACGATGTGGCATTGCACTCGCTGGTGGGTCTCGCGTTCGGCGGCTCGCTGATCTCGATCTTTGCGCGCCTCGGCGGCGGCATCTTCACCCAGGGAGCCGACGTCGGCGCCGACCTCGTGGGCAAGGTCGAGGCTGGCATTCCCGAGGACGATCCGCGCAACCCGGCTGTCATCGCTGACAACGTCGGTGACAACGTGGGCGACTGCGCCGGCATGGCGGCCGACTTGTTCGAGACCTACGCGGTCACGATCGTCGCCACGATGCTGCTCGGTGGCCTGTTGATGCGGCAGGCGGGCATCGCGGCGCTGGTCTACCCGCTGGCACTTGGATCGGCCTCGATCGTCTCCTCGATCATCGGCACCTTCTTTGTGCGTGTCAGCGAAGGCGGCAAGATCATGAACGCGCTCTACAAGGGAGTCGCCGTCTCGGGAGTGATTTCGGCGGTGGCGTTCTGGTTCATCACCCGCTCACTGCTGCCCGACGAGCTCAATCCGTTGTTTGGCTGCGCACTGATCGGCCTCGCTCTCACGGCGGCAATGATCATCATCACCGAGTATTACACCGCCACCGAATACGCGCCGGTGCGCGGCGTTGCCGCAGCGTCGCAGACCGGCCATGCCACCAACATCATCGCCGGGCTCGGCGTCAGCATGAAATCCACGGCACTGCCGGTGCTGGCGGTATGCCTGGCGATCTGGGGTTCGTTCAGCCTCGCAGGCGTGTATGGGATCGCCGTCGCCGCCACCGCGATGTTGTCGATGACCGGCATGGTCGTGGCGCTCGATGCCTATGGACCGATCACCGACAACGCCGGCGGCATCGCCGAGATGGCCGATCTGCCCAAGGCGGTGCGCAACATCACCGATCCGCTCGATGCGGTCGGCAACACCACCAAGGCGGTCACCAAGGGCTATGCGATCGGCTCGGCAGGTCTCGCCGCGCTGGTCCTGTTCGCCGATTACACCCACAACCTCTCGTTCCACATGGCCGCGAGCGGCCGCGCGATGGTCGACTTCTCGTTGTCCGATCCGGCCGTGATAATCGGCCTGTTCATCGGTGGCCTGGTGCCTTATCTGTTCGGCGCCATGGCGATGGAAGCGGTCGGACGTGCGGCCGGCTCCGTGGTTACCGAGGTCCGGCGCCAGTTCCGCGAAATCCCCGGCATCATGCAAGGCACCGCCAAGCCCGACTACTCACGCGCGGTCGACCTGCTGACGCGCGCGGCGATCAGGGAAATGATCGTGCCGTCGCTGCTGCCTATCCTGGTACCGGTCGTGGTGGTGTTCGGCATCTCGGCACTCATGGGTCCGGGTGCGGGCCCCAAGGCACTCGGCGGCCTGCTGATCGGTACCATCGTCACGGGCCTATTCGTCGCGATCTCGATGTGCACCGGCGGCGGCGCCTGGGACAACGCCAAGAAATACATCGAAGAAGGTCACTTCGGCGGCAAGGGATCGGACGCGCACAAGGCCGCCGTGACCGGCGATACGGTCGGTGATCCCTACAAGGACACCGCGGGGCCGGCGATCAACCCGCTGATCAAGATCATCAACATCGTCGCGCTGCTGCTCGTTCCGCTGTTGTAAGCCGGCATGCCGCGGGTGCCGATCGTAGCGCTGCTGACGCTGGCGCTATGGACGGCACGGCCGGCCGACGCGGCGCTGCCCCTCATGGCGGTTCCCGGCGCGAACGATCGGGTACTCGTCATCGCGCCGCACCCGGACGATGAGAGCCTCTGCTGCGCGGGTCTGATCCAGCAGACGCTCAACGCCGGCGCCAGCGTCGGCATCGTCTGGATCACGGCCGGCGACGGTTTCGAGCTGGACGCGCTCGTGGTCGAACGCACGCTGTCGCCGGGCAGCGCGGCGATGCAACGACTCGGCAAGCAGCGCCTGCGCGAAGCGCACGCCGCCGCCGATGCGCTCGGCGTACCGCGCGCATCGCAGTACGTGCTCGGGTACCCCGATCGGGGTGTTGCCGCGTTGATCGGACCCTACTACCAGCGTCCTTATCGATCGCGGTACACGGCCAGCACCACGGTGCGCTATGCCGGCGCCGTCAGTCCCGGCGCGAGCTACACCGGTGCCAATCTCGAGCGCGACCTCGAACAGGTGATGGCGGAGTTTCGACCCACGCTGGTGCTCGCGGCGGCGCCGCAGGATCTGCATCCGGATCATCGCGCGAGCGGCGAGCTGGTGCGCCGCATGCTCGAAGCACGGGGCGAGCTCCCCGCGCTGCGTTACTGGATCATCCACGCGCGGGGCTGGCCGCGGCCTTATGGCCTCGAGCCACAGTTGCCGCTGGCACCGCCTGCAATCGCCGCCTCGCTCGCGTGGCAGTCGCTGCCGTTGAGCGCCGGCGAGCGTGCGCTCAAGCTAGCGGCGCTGCGCGAACACGCTTCGCAGATACAATTGATGTCACCGCTCATGCAGGCGTTCGTACGCGCCAATGAGCTGTTCGCGCAGGCTGCGCCCTGACTCGATCTCGATCGGACTCAGGCCGCCATTGCCAGCCGCTCGGGCCGGCCGACCGCGAATCCCTGCAGGTAGTCCACGCCCATCTGCCGCGCGGCATCGAGCGTGCTCGCATCCTCGACCTGCTCGGCGATGACTTTGAAATTGAGCGTGCGCGCCAGCCGGATCATGGCCGTCACCATCGCCTGGTTGACCGAATCGCGCGCCAGGTTCTTGAAGAAAGAACCGTCGATCTTGAGATAGTCCACCGCGAGATTCTTGAGATTGGCGAACGAGCCGAGGCCGCGGCCGAAATCATCGAGTGCAAAGCGGCAGCCCATGCCATGCAGCACACCGACGAAGCGGCGCGCCTGCTCGAAATTCGCCACCACCGTGCTCTCGGCGATCTCGAAGCAGATCTGCGATGGGCTGGCGCCGGTGGAGTCGAAACACTCGACCACGAACTCCAGGAACTGCGCATCGGCCAGCGTCTGGCCGGAGATGTTGATGGCGATGCTGCGCTTGGCTGCCAGTTCGATGGCGCCGCGCCCGAGCGCGGTCAGCGTGGTCTGCACGACCCAGCGGTCGATCAGTCCCATGAGCCGGTAGCGCTCCGCGGCGCGCAGGAATTCGAGCGGCGGCAACTCCTCGCCGACGTCGTTGCGCAGCCGCACCAGCACTTCCATGGCGGGCCCTTCGTCGTTGGCGGCGAACGAGGCCACAATCGGTTGACAGTAGAGGTCGAAGCGGCTGTCGCGCAGCGCCGCCTGCAGCGTCTGCAGCCACTGAATCTCACCGGTCTGGCGCGCGAACACTTCGTCGCGCGCCGAGTACACCGCCACGTGACCGCCCTGGCCCTTGGCGACGTAGCAGGCCGAATCCGCCGCCGCCAACAGCTCTTCGATGCTGCCGCTGTCGTGCGCGATCTCGACCAGGCCGATGCTGACCCCGACATTGAAGATCTTGTCCTTCCAGACGAAGCGGAAATCCTTGACTGCGCGGTAGACATCGTCGGCGATCTGCCGCGCCTTCTCGAGCGGACAGCCCACCAGCAGCATGCCGAATTCATCCCCGCCGATGCGCGCCACGGTGTCCGAATCGCGCACCGCGTCGCGCAGGATCTTGGCCGCTTCGCGCAGCATGGCATCGCCGGCCTGGTGGCCGCTGCTGTCATTGATGCCCTTGAAGCGATCCAGATCCAGGTAGCAAAGCACGTGTGTGCTTTCGCCGCGATGCGCGGTCTCGATCGCATCCTGCAGCCGACGCTCGAAGTCGCGGCGATTGAGCAGGCCGGTGAGCGCGTCGTGAGTCGCCTGATAGGACATTTGTCGCGCCAGGCCGCGCACCTCGGTGACGTCGTGCAGCAGCGCCACCACTCCGAGGCTCTCGCCGGTCTCCACGCGGATCGGCGCCGCCGACAATTCGATCAATCGCTCGCCGCTGGCGCCGCGAATCATGATCGCGCGGGGTCCGATGTTGAGCGGCGAGCCGGTCGCGAGCGCCTGTTTGACCGGCTCGGTCAGCAGCTTGCGGTCTGAGTCTTCCACCACGCGCACGACTTCATCGAGCGCTTTGCCGGAAGCGGCGGCCGCGTCGGTGCCGAGCAGCCGCGCGGCGGCCGGATTCAGGTGTTCGACCTTGCCGTCGGTGTCGATCGTGATCAGCGCTTCGGGCAGCGACTCGAGCGCCAGGCGCGCGCGCCCGCGGCGTTCGGTGGGCTGCAATGCCTCGACGGTTTGCGTCGGCAGGACTTCAACGCCCACGATCAGCAGTGCCTGTTCGCCTTCATGGTCGATCGGCCAGGTCGAGAGCTCGAGGCGCGCGTTCTGGCCCTGCATGCCGGTCAGATCGATTTCGTAGCGCTCCGCGGCCGCTTCGCCCAGCAGGCGCCGGCGCATGTTGTCGGCCACCAGCTCCGTGTACTCGGGCGGCACCAGATCCGCGAGCCGCCGGCCGATCAAATCCTCGACCGGACAGCCCACCAGACTCGCGAACTGCCTGTTGGCGTAGCGAATCGATCGGCCGTGAATCAAGACCGCCTCGTGCACGCGATCGCCCAGCGCGCCGATCGGCGCGCTGCTGGGCATGACCTGATCGGCAGCCACGGCGGCGCGCGCCAGCAGATGATTGACGGCCGTCACCAGTGCCGCCAGCTCGGGCTGGTCGGTCTGCAGTTCGATGCGGGTTTTCAGCGAGCCGCCGATTGCGGTGCGCTGTACCTGCCGCGATACCTCATCGAGCGCGGCCAGCTGCCGGCGCTGCAGGAAAAACAGCACCAGAAGCAGCAGGGCAGCAACAGCGAACACCAGGCAGAGCAGCGCAATTATCGACATCAAGACTGTCTTATGGGGCGATGCTTTTTCCTTGGGAGGAGGGCCAAGCTCTGTTATCGCCTGCCACAGCAGCATAGCCGAGACCAGGCCACCACCCATGCCTTTTCACCATATCGTGTCCGCAGGCGCCCTTGGCAGACGCCGGAAAAACCCTTAACGTCGCGCGGGTCACGATTCCGGGATTACGTCCAATGCTGTCTGAAGTGGCCCGCGAGCAGATGGTCGAACAGCAGGTACGTGCCTGGGACGTCCTGGACGAGCGCATCCTCGAGACGTTACGCGCCGTGCCGCGCGAGCGCTTCGTGCCGGAGCGCTGGCGCGAGCTGTCGTTCGCCGACTGCGAGATCCCGCTGCCGTGCGGCAAACACATGCTGCGACCGATGCTGGTCGGCCGGCTGCTGCAGGCGGTGGCCATCAAAGCCGGTGAAAGGGCGCTCGAGATCGGAACCGGGTCGGGCTACGTCTCGGCCTGCCTGGCGCACCTCGGCGGCCACGTCCGAACGCTCGAGCTGCACCGGGAGCTGGCCCAGGCGGCGCGCGCCAATCTCAAGGGACTCGCGCATGCGACGCCGGTCGAGGTCGTCGAAGGTGACGGTCTGCAGCTCGACCAGGCCGCGCACTACGATGTCATCGTATTGACCGCGTCGCTGCCGATCTACCAGCCGAGCTTCGAGCGGGCGCTGCGTCCGGGGGGCCGCCTGTTCGTCGTGGTCGGCGCCGGAACGCCGCAGCGGGCCAGTCTGATCCGCTGCGTCGGGGCCGACGATTGCAGCAGCGAGGCTCTGTTCGAGACCTGCATCGAAGCGCTCGAGGGCGCCCCGCGGCCGGCGGCCTTCGGTTTCTAGCCGATGGCCGCCATTCCGGAGATCGAGCCGCTGGAACTCAAGCGACGCCTGGACGCGGGCGAAGCGCTGACGCTGCTCGACGTGCGCGAGCCGTGGGAGGTGGCCATCGCACACATCCCAGGCAGTCTCAATATCCCACTGAGCGAGGTGCCGGCTCGCCTGAGCGAGCTCGACAGCGCCGGGGCGCTGATCGTGTTGTGCAAGGTCGGTGGCCGCAGCCTCCGGGCCGCCCAGTTCCTCTCGGCGCGTGGCTTCAGCCACGTTGCCAATCTTTCGGGCGGCATCGATGCCTGGGCGCGCGATATCGATCCCGGTCTGCCCAGTTACTAGTTTTCGGCGGCCCGTGACGCGCACGAAGGCAAGGAGCGTGTCTGAGTGGTTGCTCGCAGCGGCATGCGCCTGCCACGCGCTCGGCGCCGCGGCGACGGATCTGCTGCAGGTTTACGATCGCGCCACGGTCACCGATCCGTTGATCCAGCAGGCCACGGCCACCCGCCTGGCGATTCGCGAGACCCGGACTCAGGCGTTGATCGGGCTGCTGCCGTTCGATCTGAGCGCCAACAAGTATTTCCAGGGCGTCGGCGGCATGCCGGTCACGACTCCGGCCACGATGTCGCTGACGCTGGCAGTGAACTTGTTCTCGTGGAGCAGCTGGGTGGCGCTTAAGTCAGCCGATGCCACGGTGGCGCAGGGAGAAGCCAATTTCCTGGCGGCTCAACAGAGCCTGGTGCAGCGCGTGACCGCGCAGTACTTTGCGGTGCTGGCGGCGCAGGACACGCTGAGCGCACAGCAGATTGCCCTGCAATCGGCGCAGATCCAGCTCGATCAGGCCGAGCAGCGCTTCAACGTGGGCCTGACCGCCATCACCGATGTCGAGATCGCGCGCGCCTCGCGCGACAGCACCAATGCCGCGGTGATTGCCGCCAAGCGCGCACTCGCCACGCAGATGGATCTGCTGCGCGCGATCACCGGCGAGACTTACCCCACGCTCGCCGGTCCGGGCGACGATATGCCGCTGTTGTCGCCAGAGCCTGCCGATGAGGACGCCTGGGTCGGCACCGCCATGGACCAGAACGCGAGCCTGGTCGCGAGTCGCATGGCCTCCGAGATCGCGCGCGACGGCCTGCTCGCGGCCTACGGCGGTCATCTGCCGACGATCGGCATCAACGTCTATCGCAACTGGGCGCTCGAGCACGGTAACTTCACGCCCCCGGCAGAAACCTCGGCGCTGCTGGGCGTGCTGACGCCGTTCACGGGCAACACCGACACC
>DASYNV010000317.1:0-7181 GCA_036008365.1 Steroidobacteraceae bacterium
CGAGGTGCTGCGAACACCTAAGCCTGGAAGACTATCTGCACGAGCGACGATATGGCGATCAGTTCCGGGATTGCTATCTGATGCCGATGAGCTGCGCGGTCTGGTCGACGCCGCCCGAACACATGCTGCAATTTCCGGCCACGACGCTGCTGCGATTCTTTCACAACCATGGCTTCCTGGGGCTGCACACGCAACACCCCTGGCGCACGGTGGCCGGCGGCGCGCGCCGCTACGTCGAGAAGCTCACCGCGCCGTTGCGCGATCGCATTCATCTGCGCCGCGGCGTGCGGCGGGTACAGCGCGAGCAGGCCCGCGTCAGCGTCACCGACGAGAGCGGCCATCGCGAATGCTATGACCGCGTGATCCTGGCCTGCCATGCCGACCAGGCGCTCGCGCTGCTCAGCGATGCCGACGATCGCGAGCGCGCATTGCTCGGCGAATTCAAATACCAGCCCAACACGGCACTGCTGCATACGGATGCGGCCGTGATGCCGGCCACGCAACGCTGCTGGTCGTCGTGGAACTATCGCGTCGACCGGCACGGCGATGGTCGCCCGGCGCCCTCGACCGTGTACTGGATCAACCGCCTGCAGCGCCCTTCGACGCGGCAGAACTATTTCGTCTCGATCAACGGCCAGGAAACGCTGCAGCCGGAGAAAATCCTGCGCCGCATCGACTACCAGCACCCGCTGTTCAACCTCGGCGCGATCCGCGCGCAGTCCGAACTGCCGGCCTTGAACCGGCGTCACACCGGGGTCTATTTCTGCGGCAGCTATTTCCGTTACGGCTTCCACGAGGACGCGCTGACTTCGGCGCTGAACCTGAGCCGCGAGCTCGAGGGTGATGTGTGGCACTGACGTATGCAACTCAGTAGCTGCCTGTACGAATGCCGAGTGATGCACCAGCGCCTCGCCCCCAAGCGCTATGCGCTGCGGCACGCGCTCGTCATGTTCTACTTCGACCTGGACGAACTCGATGAGCTGTCGCAGCGGCTGCGCCTGTTCGGCCGCAACCGCCGGAATCTCTACAGCTTTCGCGATGCGGACCACATGCCCGGTTGCGGCAGCGCCGGTGCGCCGCTGCGCCAGCGGGTCGATGAGTATCTCTCGAGCCAGGGCATCGCACTGCCGGTCGCGAGCCGCGTGCGCCTGCTGACGCTGCCGCGCATCCTGGGTTACGTCTTCAATCCGATCTCGGTGTATTTCTGCTTCGATCCCGACTCGCAGGCGCCGCTGTGTGCGATCGCCGAGGTCGGCAATACCTTCGGCGAGCAGAAACTCTATCTGCTGCGGTCACCCGAGTGCGACGAGCCGCGATTGTTCCGGCTGCGCGTACCCAAGCACTACTACGTTTCGCCGTTCTCGAGCCTCACGCTGCAGTTCGACTTCCGCCTGCGCGCGCCGCAGGATGGGCTCGAGCTGCGCGTGGACGACTACGACGGCGAGCAGTGCGTGCTGCGCAGCGGGCTGCGCGGCAGCCGCCAGCCGCTCAGCGATGCGCGCCTGGCCTGGTACGCCGTCAAGTACCCGCTGCTGACGCTCAAGGTCATCGGCCTGATTCACTGGCATGCGCTGCGGCTGTGGCTCAAGGGCGTGCCCTGGCACCGCAAAGCCGACTCGCCGCAGCTGCAGCGGCAGGTGCTGCGCCCATGATCTGGTTGCTGCGCATCGCGTCGTTGTGCGTGCTCATCACCATGCTGTGCGTGACCAGCTGGGCCAGCCTGCAAATGCCGCTATGGCAGACACCGCGCGCGGTGGTGCTGCATCCGTGGTTCATCGCCACGATGTTCGACACGTATTTCGGCTTTCTGACCTTCTATGTCTGGCTCGCCTGGCGCGAGACCTCGTGGCGCGCGCGCGTCCTGTGGTTGCTGGCGATCCTCGCGCTCGGCAACATTGCCATGTCGAGTTACGTGCTGCTGATCGTCTGGCGTCTGCCGCCGGATGCGCCGCTGTCGCGCGTGCTGCTGCGGCCGAGCGCGCGCGGCGCATGAATGCGCCGCCGGCAGGCTGGCGCGGCGTCTGGCGTCGCCGCGTGGTCGAGGTCATGCTGGCGCAGCTGCGCCAAGGCATCACGCCGCGGAAGATCGCGCTCACGATCGCGCTGGGATTCATACTCGGACTGTTTCCGATACTCGGCACCACCACGGCGCTGTGTGTGCTGTTCGGCCTGATTCTCAGGCTCAATCAACCGATCATTCAGCTCGTGAACTGGGTGGCCGCGCCGCTGCAGATTCCGGGCATTTACTTCTTCATCCGCGTCGGCGAGTGGCTCACGCACAGCGCGCCGATCTCATTCTCGATCACGGCTCTGATGCTGGCATTCAAGGCGTCTCCGATCGAGTTCCTGAAGCAGTACGGCACGACCGGCCTGCGCGGAGTGCTGGCCTGGCTGCTGATCGCGCCGGGCATCGCAGCCGTGCTGTACGCCGGCTCGCTGCCCATTCTCAAACGCCTGAGCCGACGGCTCTAACAGGGCTCCAACGGGAGGTGTCCATGGCACTCGAAGGCCTGCTCGAACGCGATGTCTTGCCCGACGGCGTGCTCCGGTTCGGTATCCGGCGCCTGCTGCGCCAGCGGCTGCGCGAGCAGCATCGCGGCAACATCGAAGCGCGCAGCCGCGCCCGGCAGAGGCTGGTCGAGCAGCTGCGGCGCAGCCCCATCGCGATCGAAACCGCGGCCGCCAACGAGCAGCACTACGAGGTGCCGACGCGCTTCTTCCAGCTCTGCCTCGGCAAGCGCCTGAAGTACAGCAGCGGCCTGTGGTCCGCCGGCGTCGATTCGCTCGATGCGGCCGAGGAAGCGATGCTGCGGCTCACCTGCGAGCGAGCACGCATCGCCGACGGCCAGTCCATCCTCGAGCTCGGTTGCGGCTGGGGCTCACTGTCGCTGTGGCTGGCCGAGCACTACCCGGGTGCCCGCATCACTGGCGTATCGAACTCGGCCACGCAGAAGCACTACATCGACGCCGAATGCGCCCGGCGCGGTATCCGCAATCTCGAGATTCTCACCTGCGACATGAACCGCTTCGACATCGACCAGCGCTTCGACCGCGTGGTGTCGGTCGAGATGTTCGAGCACATGAAGAACTACCAGCGCCTGCTGGCCAACATCGGCCGCTGGCTCAAGGCCGGTGGCCTGCTGTTCGTGCATATCTTCACGCATCGCGAATACGCCTATCACTTCGAAGCGCGGGACGACACCGATTGGATGGCGCGCTATTTCTTCAGCGGTGGCATCATGCCGAGCGATGATCTGCTGCTGTACTTCCAGGAGGACCTGACCCTGCGCCAGCACTGGCGGGTCAGCGGCAGACACTACCAGCAGACCGCGGAGGCCTGGCTCATGAATATGGACCGGCACGAAGCGGAAGTGCGCCAGGTGCTCGGCGACACATACGGCAAGGACGAGAGCACACGCTGGTGGGTCTACTGGCGCGTGTTCTTCATGGCCTGCGCGGAGCTCTGGGGCTATCGCGGCGGCGAGGAATGGCTGGTGTCGCACTACCTGTTCGAGAAACCGACGGCAGTGACGCAGTGACGGCAGTCCCAGGCGTCCGCGGCACCTACTACGGCTGGAAGGTGCTCGCGGCGCTGTTCATGGCCGGTTTCATGGTCTATGGCGGCGGCCTGTGGAGCTTCGTGCTGTTCGTGGTGCCGCTGACTGAGGAGTTCCACTGGACGCGTGCCGCGACCGGGGGACTCGTGACCGCCTTCTGGCTCAGCGCGCCGCTGATCCTGCTCGGCGGCTTCGGCATCAAGCGCTTCGGCGCGGTGCGCATGCTGATCACGGGGATCCTGATCGAGGCGCTGTGCGTGGCGCTGCTCGCCACGGTGTCGAGCTTCTGGCAGATGTATCTGCTGCGCGCGGCCATGGGCTTCGGCAAGATCGCTTTCGCGGTCACGCTGCCGTACCTGGTCTCGCGCTGGTTCTCCCGCCACTATTCACTGGGGCTCGGCATCACCTGGGCCGGCTGGCATTTCGGCGGGCTGGTGCTGGCACCGATCACCGGCTGGGTAATCGCGCACTTCGGCTGGCGCGCAGCCTGTCTCACGATCGCGGTCGGCCTCGTCACGGTGGGTCTGCTGCCGGCGCTGCGAACCCTGCGGCTGCGCTCACCGGCCGAGCTGGGGCTGGGGCTCGACGGCGATCCGCTCGACCTCGCCTCCCAGGCCGCCGCCACTGCCGCGGGGAAGGACGTGCGCCGCGATGATCCGCCAGGATCGCTCGGCACATTGCTCGGATCGGGAACCTTCTGGTTCATCGCGATCATGACGCTGGTGTTCTACATCACCTACAGCGGCCTGCTGACGCACCAGGGCGCGATCGTCGAAGGCGCGGGCTTCTCGGCGCAGCTCGCCTCCCTCGTGCTCGGATCGACCGCCGGCTTTGCGGGTCTCGGCAGTCTCAGCACCGGCTGGCTGCTCGATCGGTACTCGATCCGCAACGTCGGCATCGGTCTGTGCGTGATGCTGCTGATCGGCGCGCTCTCACTGCTCTGGATCGATCGCGCGCACTCGGCCGTGGCGCTCGTGAGCTATGCGGCCTGCTTCGGCTTCACGGTCGGCGGCTCGGATCTGTACTTCGTCGCGCTGCTGCGGCTGCGGTTCCCGAGCGTCAGCGTCGCCTTCAGCTACAGCGCCTGGTACTTCTGCCAGATTCTGACCCTGCTGGTGGGCGGCCCCGCCGCGGGCCGTGTCTACGATCTCACCGGCGACTACGCCACGACGCTCGCGCTGCTGGTCGGCAGCGCGACGCTGGCGCTGCTGGCCTCTTTCGTGATGGTGCGGCCGTCCGCGAGCGAAGCGACTGCATCCGCGCTGTCTTAGGCCTGCGCGTCGACGAACAGCGAGAAGTAGCGGCGGCCGACCTTCGCCCCCGCCACGTGGCTGGCCTCATCGACGCGCAAGTCCGGGTGGCGGCTGCGCATGTAGTGGCTGCGCACGATGCGTGTGAACCCGGCACGGCGCAGCAGTGCACGCAGCGTCTCGAAGTCGTAGCCGAACCGGTGGCCGCCGAAATCCGCGGGGCCGGCGCCGACGCCGGCATAGCCGAGCACCTGCTCGAGCCGCGAGTCCGCCTTCGGCCACCAGGACCACATGGCGCGGCGCGCCGCGAAGAATCGGCGATCGTTGCCGACATACGCGCGCAGCGTTCGCCCGATGTCCGGCACGACGATGCGTGCCGTGCCGCGCGGCGCCAGCACACGCCGGATATCCTCGAGCACGCACCGGGCTTCGTCCGGATAATAGAAGTGCTCGAGAACGTGGCACAGGTAGACCAGATCCGCCGCGCCGTCGACGAACGGCAGCCCCCAGCGCAGATCCATCGAAAGCTCGGCCGGCCAACGATCGACATTGACCCAGCCCGTTAGCGACGCATCGGCCGCACCGAGATGCAGTTTGAGTCCATGCGAAGCGCTGGCCAGTCCCAGCGCCCGGAGTCGCGTCGTCAGCGCGCCATCCCGGCGCGCGCGCAGGTCACGCGCGAGGGCCTCGGCATCCCGACGCCAGCGTCGAAGCCTCGTGGCGATGCGGCGCGTGCCGCCAGTCGGACCGTGCGCGGCGAGATCACCCGCGACCGCCTCGACCAGGGCGCCTATGGCCTGCAGGTCCTGCTGCGCTGAGCGGAAGACCCGGCCGACCGGGACGGTTCGAGGCAGGGCGCGGCGCTTCGTCGAGGGCATCGTCTGCAACATAAGGCGACGACAGGGGCCCAGGCAACACGGGATGGCGCCCCCTCTTGCGCCTAGACATATCTTACGATATAGTTTTAGATATGTTGAACGTAAAGACACTCTCCCATGAATTCTCGATTCCGCGCTGAATGCGCTTATGGCCGTGAATTCGGCCGCTTCGGTCACCGTCAGCGCTTTTTCGGCGCGCTGCGCCAGGGCTACTTTGGCGGCTTAGGGCTGCGCGCGGGCAAGATGCTGTCCGCGGATGACCTGCAGCTGATCATGCTCGCGTTGCTGCAGGATGGGCCGCGTCACGGCTACGACATCATCAAGTCGCTGCAGGAACATTCGAGCGGTCTCTACAAGCCGAGTCCCGGCGTGGTTTACCCTGCCCTGACCTATCTGGAGGAGGCTGGACTTGCCGTCTCGGAGACCGAAGGCAGCAAGCGCCGCTATCGCATCACCGAGGCCGGCAGCGAGTTGCTCGCCAAGCAGCGCGCCACGGCGGATGAACTGCTCGCACAGCTCGCGCGCTTCGGTCAGAAGATGGCCCAGTTCCAGCGCGAGTACCACGAGGATGAGGTCGCCGGGCAGGAATGGGGCGGCAGCGGCAGCGGCACAGACGGCGGCCGCGAGCAGGACAAGCACGAATGGCGCCAGGTCAAGGCGCAATTCCACGAGCTGCGCCACGAGTTCAAGCAGGTGCTGTTCGAGAAGCTGCACGCCTCGATCGAGGAGAAGCGGCGCGTGCTCGAGATCCTGCGGCGCGCGATCGCCGAGATTCGCGGCAAGTAAGTCGGGCGCGGATTCGCCATGACATCCGTCCCCGCGCGCGGGGCCGACGCCGTCGGCTTGTCGGGCTACCAGAAACTCGTGGTCGCGCTGATCGCGTTCCTGCAGTTCACGATCATTCTCGACTTCATGGTGCTCTCACCGCTCGGCGCGATCATCATGCCGGCGCTGCACGTGACTCCCTCCCAGTTCGGACTGCTGGTCTCGACCTACGCCTTCAGCGCCGGCCTCTCCGGACTGCTCGCGGCCGGCTTCAGCGATCGCTTCGACCGCAAGCGGCTGCTGCTGTTCTTCTACACCGGCTTCGTGCTCGGTACGCTGCTGTGCGCGCTGGCGCGCAGTTACGAGTTCCTGCTGTGTGCCCGCATGATCACCGGAGTGTTCGGCGGCGTGATCGGCTCGATCGTGTTTGCGATCACGACCGATCTTTTTGAATACCAGGTGCGCGGCCGCGTCATGGGCGTGGTGCAGACCGCGTTCGCGACCAGCAACGTGGTCGGCATTCCGCTCGCCCTGTTCCTCTCCAATCGTTGGGGCTGGAACGCGCCCTTCATACTGATCGTGGCGACCAGTCTGCTGGTCGGCATCGTCATCGTCTGGAAGCTCAAACCGATCAATGCGCATCTGCAGCGTCACCCGGATCGCAGCCCGCTGCATCACTTCCTGCACACCGTAACCACGCCGCGCTACCTGCAGGGCTTCGCGACCACGGG
>DASYNV010000318.1:0-9663 GCA_036008365.1 Steroidobacteraceae bacterium
CATCGGGCCGGTCTTCGGTCTGTCCGAGTTCGGCCTGCTGTTGGCCAAGCGCTCCGGCCGTGACGGCCAATCAGCCGACCGTGGTTCGCTCAGGCTCCTTTGGAGCGTGATTCTGAGCTGCATCGTGCTCGCCGTGCTTGCGGGGAGCTTCGTACCGCAGGCGAATCTGGCCTGGCTGATGCGCCTGCGCACGCTGGGTGGCGTGCTGTTCATCCTCGGCCTGATCCTGCGCTGGTACTCGATCATTTACCTGGGGCAATTCTTCACGGTCAACGTCGCGATCGCGGCCGACCACCGCGTGATCGACACCGGGCCCTATCGCTTCGTGCGCCACCCCTCCTACAGCGGCTCGCTGCTCGAGTTTCTGGGCTTCGGCATCATCTTCGGCAACTGGCTGTCGCTGGTGCTGCTCGTGCTGCCTGTGGGGCTCGCGTTCGGCCGTCGCATCGCGATCGAGGAGCGGGCGCTGTCGGAGGCGCTCGGGGAAGCGTATGTGCGCTACATGGCGCGCACCAAGCGATTGATTCCGGGCATCTACTGAGGCCGGCGACACTTCGGTGCGCGGCAGGAGTATCGTTGAGTTTAGAAGCCGGGCGGCGCGCAAGCCGACGGTCGCAGCAGCGGCTGGGGCCGCAAGGAACACTCCTATGACGCACACTGCCACCGGCGCTCGCATTGCGCTCATGACTCTGCTCTTGGGGCTGGCACCCGCGAGCTTCACGCTCGCTGCCGACACTGCGGTGCCGGCCACGAACGTGCAGTTCGGCGGCCAGTGCGTCGAAGGCCTCTCCGTGAGCCGTCACGTCATGACCAACTGCTCGACGACCTGGACCGACAAGGACGGCAAGGTCTACTGCTTCAGCAGCGATGCCGCCAAGAAGTCCTTCCTCGAGAACTCGACCGAGAATCTGCAGAAGGCGCGCGATTTCATCGCCGCAAGCAGCGTCGAATCGACCGAAAAAACCATGCAGTACTTCGACAGCGGCGATGCCGGCACGGTGGTCACCAATCTGATCACGCAGACCACCAAGGCCAACAACGGCATCTTTCCCTACGAGGATCCGCTCAACGGCGAGCAGCTCAAGCTCGCCTTCGATGCCATCGATTTCACCCGCACGATCGACGGCTACGGCTTCTTTCCGGACGTCAAGTTCCACGACGCCGGCGATCCGCAGAAGAAGTACCTGATCGATTTCTGGGTGGCGCCGACCGATGGTGCCCTCAAGGTGCAGGAGATCCGCATCTACAAAGCACCGCTCCAGAGCGATGGCGCCTGGACCACGATGGCACGGCAGCCGATCCCGTGGTGGTGGATTCCGGCCTCGGAGCACCCGGGACACGTGGCGCAGAAACGCAGCTGGGAAGTCATGTCGGCGGTCGAGCAGAACGCGTTGCTCGAGGCGGGCAAGAACAACGGCGTCTTCAAGATCAAGGATGACAAGACCGGCAAGATGCTCGATCTGGAGTTCATCGACACGCACCAGCCGATCCGTCAGCTCGACGACAACGGGCATTTCTTCGCCTGTACCGACTTCCGCGTGGTCGGCACCAAGGATCAGATCTACGACATCGACTTCTGGGTCAACGACAAGGACGGCAAGATGACCGTCGAGCAGACCAAGGTGCACAAGGTGCCCGAGCTCAAGGATGGCCAGTGGATCCAGGTGCCCCGCTACGAGTGGAAGGACGTCGGCACCTCGCACGTCGTGCCCTGAAGTCCTCACCGCCGCCGGGGCCTCGACCCGGCGTCTTCCTACAGACGAGGCGCCAGCAGAATCGCCTAATAGCCTCGTATGCAGCAAGGCTCCCCATCGGCGTCGGATCGCGGTCGCAACGCCACCGTACCTGAGCAGATTCCCGCCCGTGGCTGGTGGGACATCATCATGCGCGTGTGGCAGGACCTGAGCCGCGACAACGTCACGCTGATCGCCGGTGGCCTCGCGATGTATTCACTGCTGGCGGTATTCCCGGCACTGGCCGCCGCCGTCTCCTTCTACGGCCTGCTGTTCAGCCCCGCCGATGTCATCAAGCAGATGGGCGCCTTTGCCGGCGTGATGCCCCCCGGGGTCTGGGACATCTTCAATACCGATCTGCAGGACATCGTGCGCCATGAGACCGGCACGCTGACCATGGCGGCACTGATCGCCCTCGGCGTGGCACTCTTCAGCGCGCGCTCGGGCATGTCCTCGCTGATGCAGGCCGCGAACATCGCCTACCAGGAGCGCGAGAAACGGGGCTTCATCCGCCAGGTGCTGACCTCGCTCGCCTTCGTGCTCGGCGCAATCCTGTCCTTCATCGTGATGTTGCTGCTCGGCGTCGCAGTGCCGTTGATCTTTGCCGCCTTCACCAAGAGCGCGTGGGTGCAGATTGCGGTCGAGGTGCTGCGCTGGCTGCTGCTGTGGCTCTTTGCCGTGGCCGGTCTGGCACTCACCTATCGCTTCGCCCCGGCGCGTGAACCCGCACGCTGGCGCTGGTTGACGTGGGGCTCGGTGGTCGCGGCAACGCTGTGGCTCGGGGGCAGCGTGCTGTTCGCCCTGTATGTGAGAACCCTCGGCAGCTATGCCAAGACTTACGGCGCATTGGGCGGCGTGATCGTGCTGCTGATGTGGTTCTATCTCTCGAGTTTCCTGCTGGTACTTGGCGCCGAGATCAATGCCGAGATGGAGCGCCAGACCCGTCGCGACACCACCGAAGGTCCCGAGGCACCGCTCGGCCAGCGGGGCGCCTATGCCGCCGATACCGTGGGACCGACCGCCGCCGAGATGAAGCGCACCAACGGCAGCCTCGTGCCCGACAAGCGCAAGATGGGCGCATCGCCGATGACCCAGGGCGGCCCGCTCGCGCAGGGCTAGCGGTCGGGAGGTAGGGCGCCCTACGGCGCGTCCAAGTCCGGACTTGCGGGCCTGACGAGTGCGCTCGAGGCGCTCGGGGTCGACCTCAAGGCTCGACAATGGTCTTGAGGTACGGCGACTCACCGGCCAGCAGGCTCTGGTAGGCCTGCGGCAACTGCTCGAGCGTGATGGCCGGTGAGATCACACGCTCGAGCTTCGGGCACAGTGCCGGCAGCAGTGCCAGCGCCTCGTGCTGCTCCTCGCAGAAGACGCTGCACCCGCGCAGCTCGAGCTCGCGCTCGACGATGGCATTGGTCGGGACGGTCGATTCGCCCGTGAAGATACCGACCATCGCCAGCCGACCGCCGCCGGCGAGCGCATCGAGCAGGCACTTGAGCACCGCGTGCGAGCCGGTGGCTTCGATGGCGTAGCGCAGTCCTGCCTCGCCCGCGAATGCCGCGATCGCCGGCGCCTCGGCCGCGACGATGCTCGCACCCGATATTCCAGCGATGAGCGCTGCGCGCTGCACATTGCGCTCGATGAGCGCGAGCGGGCCAAAGCCCAGATGTTGCAGCAGCATGGCGGCGAGACCGCCGATAGGTCCCGCACCCGCGATCAGAATCGGGGTATCGCGCGGCGGATCGAGCCGACGCACCACGCGCAGCGCCACCGCGAGCGGTTCGGTGAGTGCCGCCACCCGCATCGGCAACCCCTGCGACAGGCGCAGCAATTGACGCTCCGGCAGGTCGATCCGCTCGGCAAAGGCGCCGTCGCAGACCTCGCCGACGTAGCCCATGCGGTCGCAGACGTTCGTGAGCCCCTCGAGGCAGCGCGGGCAGGTACCGCAGCTCATGCGCGAATCGCCAATCACCCGATCGCCGGGTTTGAGGTGGCCAACGCCAGCGCCCACCGCCAACACCTCGCCCGCAAACTCGTGGCCCGGCACGATCGGTACACGCCGCAGCCACTGCCCGGTGCGGAAGTTGTGCAGATCCGAGCCGCAGATGCCGGCGGCGCGCACACGCACGCGGACCTGATCGGCGGCCAGCGCCTCCGGCGCCGGGATGTGCTCGAAGCGCAGGTCGCCGATGCCGTGCAACCGGACGGCGCGCATGCGGCTCCCGGGCGCGCCCGCGTCCGGGGTCCTTTGACCGATAAGACCCCAGAGCGCGCTCGCCCAGAGAATCAGACCCGCGCAGAGACACACGGTCGGGTCTGCGGGGCCACCAGGGGCCAAGGGCGGCACGATCAACGCCACGAGCACCAGCGCGATGCCCGTGACGTAGTGCCCTCGATATGAAAAGAGCGCCGCGAGCGGCAGGAAATGCAGTCCCACGATCAGTACGACCATGGGCAGCACCCATTCCGAATGACCGAATTTCACGAGCACGCTGCCGACGATCAGGATCAGGACCCACTGACCGGCATTGATGAGGTGGAACCAGCGCTCGCGTTTGCGGCGTTCGGGGGTTTCGGTCTGCCCGACCGCGGCGGCGTCATAGCGGCGGTAGCGGCTGCGCGCGAACAGGAACAGCGCGAGCGCCGCGGCCGCGATGAGTCCGTAGACCACCCAGCGATGCGGATCGGCACGATAGTTCCACAGCGCCAGCCAGGCGCCGCCGAAGATCGCGAAGATCATGGCGCCGATCGCGCGGCCGCGGCGCACGCGAGCGGACGCCGGATCGAGGGTGGCTGCTACATCGGAGGACATCGCCCTAGTATATCGGCCCTCCCCGGCAGGGTTCGCGGGCCGTCCACCCGGCGTAAAATCGGGCCATGCACGGTCCCGGTACGCCGACCTCGAGCCCCTGCTCCATCACGGACATTCCGAAATTATGGACGCTCGCGCGTGCGAGCATTTACCCGGCGCTGCGATCCCGTTACACGACCACGACGCTGGAGATCGACGGCCGCAATGGCGGGACGCCGCTCCCGCCGCTGGTACAACGGAGGTGGCTCGATGATCTGATCCTGGTGCTGCTCTATGACTTCGGGCAGCACATGAATTATGTGCCCGAGGCGCTCGCCGAGGGCTGGGGCGCCCCGTTGGACGAGATCTGGGGTTACGCGCTCCACAATCTGAAGACGCTGCCGCGGCCCCGCTGGGAAACGGTTGGCACCGGGGTCTTCCGAATCGTCTCCGAGGTCGCGTACGAGGAGACCTTCCTGCTGCTCGATGAAGTCCGCGCGCGGCTCAAATTTTCCGGACACGCGGTCTTCGCGCTCCCCAATCGCGGCATCCTGCTCGCTGCCGACAGCCGCGATGCGGCCGCCGTGCGGGCACTGATCGCCGAGGCTCACCGACAGGTGCAGCACGCGCCCTGGCCGCTCTCGGGGTCCCTGATCGAACGCACGCGCGCGGGTTGGCAGCACTGCCGGTTGTCGGGGGTACTCGCGGCCGACGCGCACTGCCTGGAAACCGTGAGCCTCTCGTATGCGTATCGCGATCAGAAATCCGCGCTGGACAAACTGCACGAGCGCACCGGCATCGACCTGTTCGTGGCGAGCTTTGCACTACGCGACAGCAATGAAAATCCGGAGCACGTGCACTCGTATTGCGTCTGGACCGAGGGCGTCGACAGCCTGCTGCCGAAGACCGATCATCTGATCTTCAACCGCGATGCCGGCGGCCTGCATCCGGTGCGACTGGCGGTACCTTGGCAGACCTTCGAGCGCGTCTGCGGTCATTACCTGGAGAGCACGACGGAAACGCCGGCTCGCTACCGCGCGCGCCGCTTTCCCAATGAAGCCGATTGGACTGCCGTCAAATCCGCCGTGACCGAGGGCTAGCGGCCGATGATGCTCGTTCGACAGCGGCAACGTCCGTCAATTCGACTTCCACTGTGGCCGCGGCGTCCCATTCCGGCACGCAGGCACAGTCCTGTCCGAGTGGTCAGACGCGTGTGCTTCGCATGGAGTTGTGCGCTCTGGCTGTACTGTTCCCACTGGGTGTCGGCGCAAACACCTCCAAGCCCGCAGCGGGTGCCCGCTGTGGGCTGTCCCGCTAACGATGAGATGGGAACGGCGAAGCCCCTGGCGGGCGAATCGATGCCCGCACCCGTGCAGCAGGCCATCGCCGAGCAGATCGCCTACTACAAGGCCGAGGCGAGTCCCGGTGTCTTTGCACCCAGAGGGTGGTCCTGCCGGGCGTGGGATGGATCGAGCGGCAGCACTCTGCTCGTGACGCCAAAGCCTATCGAGCCACCTTACTTTCCGCTACCGAAGATCACCGGGCCCGCCGTCATGATCCAATCCTCGGATACAGAATCCTCCGGACGCTTTCACATCGCCATCGTGGCCGCACAGCTCTTTCCGCTCCTCGGGCAAGAGCTCATCACACGGGTCAGGCAAGAGCATTTGATCTCCGATTCGTCATTCGACGTCGAGCACTATCCCGACGACCGGTTGAGTTACCTGAGCGATCGGTTCGTGGAATACACGACCTCTGCGAATCGCACTGGACTCGGGACCGATGGTTTGTTTGCGGTGTCCAATCTGCCGGTCAGGGGATTGACCATCCTGAATCCGGAGGCAGAAGTAAATGCCTTGACCGAAGTTCGCGTCAGACTGCCGGCCGCTCTGTATGCTGTCGCAGAGGCCATCGTGCGACTGGAAACGGCCTGCCTGCAGTTAAAGCAAGGCTGTCGAGCTCTTCAGTAGTGGGCGAAAGTGCTGCGCACAGGAACAGCGGGACTCCAGGCAAGAACGTTGCGACATACGCCTCTGCCGTACAGAGATCAACGCCGTCAAAACCCTAGTTCGTTATGCGAACCCAGGCGCACGAGCTGCAGCACGTCGACGCCGGGCTTCCGGTAGATAAGCACCAGGTCGGGCTTCACCTGGCAATCGCGGAAGTCCTTCCACTCTCCGCGCAGCGCATGGTCGACCTCGGCCATGGCCCAATCTCCAGTGTCTGGGCCACAGTGTAGGGCAAGCCGCTCGAATTGCCGATCTACGGCGCGCGGCCCGTTGCGGGTCGTCCGGTGGCACGCGAACGCACGGTGGCCTCGGCGAGATAGTCGCCCGCCGATTCGCCCTGTGCCCGGCGCTCCTCGACGCAGGTCTCGACGTGGGGGTCACTGGCGCCCGCGCGCCGCGCCGCCGCGAGCGCGAGCTGTCGCGAGACGCGTGTCGCGTCCTCAATTGCGGCGTGCTCCTCCGGGTAGTCGCGATTGCCCGCGGGATCGTGTACCCGAAAGACATTGAAAGTGGGCTGGTTCACGAGCACCTCGCAGGTCTCGGACACCACCCCGGCGACGGCGCCGACCGCATTGCAGACGGCCGCATGCTCGGGCACCAAAAGCTGCGCGCCGAGGCGGCGCGCCACTTCGGGGTAATACGCGCCCACCGGAGCACCGATCGCGATCAGCGGTGTCGCGAGGCGGATCTGCGCATCGAGCAGCTGAGAGAACGGGCGCCCCGCGACCATATCCTCGATCAGGACGCCCAAGGGCCCCCAGCGCGCATGCTTGGCTTCAATTCCCGGGTCGCGCGCGAGTGCGCTTTCGAGCAGGACGCGCGCCGCCTCGCGAACGACGTGCTGGTAGGTTCGCTTACAGAGGCCTTCCGGGGTATCCGATTGCTTGCGCGCGCTCGCATTACGCTCCTCGGTGGCGAGAATCGCGGCGCCGAGGCGCGCCGCCTCAACGCTCCAGCCGTGCTGCCTGCCAAGCACGTGCATCGCATCGCTCGGGGTGAACCCCGCAAGGCTCGCCAGTCCGCGATCGACCAATCGTCGCGCGGCCTCGACGCCCTGGGTGCTGCGGGCGACCTCGCCGAGGCGGCGCGGAACCGGGGTGAGCGCATCCCAGACGCGCTGCTCGAGCGGAACGAGTTGCGCGCCCGGTTCGCGTCCGGGATTACGAAACGCGAACTGCGCGGCAAAGGGCGGCAGGCGCTCGGCACCCGCAAGCTGGCGCAGCTCAACCAGTACGTCGGGAAACTGATCGGCGAGCAAGCTCAGGGGCATCGCCTTGCGTGGCCCGACCATCAGCCGCCCGTGGCGATCAAAGTAGACCTCGCTGTCACCGCCGAGGCCGCAGGTGCGAACGTCAATGGCCTCGACCATCGTGCGCCAGCCCGCGATCACGGCGCCTTCGGGACGAATGACCGGCCGGCCGTCGATGACGATGGCGACATCGGTCGTGGTTCCGCCCATGTCCGCGACCGCGAATTCCTTCAGGCCGCTCAAGTATCCCGCGCCCACGACGCTCGCCGCCGGCCCGGACAGCACCGTCTCGACCGGATACTCGAGTGCAATCTCGGCCTTCATGAGCGTGCCGTCGCCCTTGACGATCATCAACGGCGCCGAGATCGCCTCGCGCTCGAGCACCTGCCCCAAGGCATCGAGCAAGTGCCGGATCTGCGGTGTCAGACGGGCGTTCATGGCGGCAGTCAGCGCCCGCTTGGGCGCGTCGAGCCGGGAACTCAGCTCGTGGCTGCAGGTCACGGGTTTCGAAGAGACCCGGCGGATGCGCTCGCGCACCCGCCGCTCGCGCGCGGGATTGCGTACCGAAAACGCCGCGGCCACGGCAAAGGCCTCGACCTCCGAATCGAACTCGCGAACGGCCGCGTCCACCGCCGACTCATCGAGCGGTTCCGACTCCTGGCCCGTGGCATCGTGACCGCCACGCGCACGCACGATCACGCCTGCGCCCAGCCGGTTGAGCTCCGAGCGCTCGACCATCCGGTCGTCAAAGCCGATCAGGATCGTGCAGATCGGGCTGAAGCGGTTCTCGACCACCGCGTTGGTCGCGAGCGTGGTCGACACCGACACGAGTGAGATGTGCTCACGGCGCGCGCCTTCGGGCAGCTTTGCCAGCACGGCGCGGACCGCCCCGGCAAGGCCGATCGACAGGTCCCAGTGAGTCGTCAGTGCCTTGGCGCTCGCGACCACGCGCCGCTCGCCATCGAGCGCAATCGCATCCGTGTAGGTACCGCCGGTGTCGAGACCGATCCAGAGGTCGGGCGAGGGAATCCGCGTCCCCGTCCGTGAGTCATCAGTCATAAGCGGCAGTCTCCGTGTAAGCGCGACGAACCGCAGCGAACGAGGCCGCCGGTCGTCGCTCCTCGCTTTGCGTAACGTTACGCGATACACCCATTATGTTTGAAGGCCCTCCGCATCCGGGTGACCCTGTTTGACATTTCGATAATAGACGTACTATCGTTGGTACATGAATACCCCGAAGGCGATTGCCGCACTCAGCGCCCTGGCGCATGAGCATCGGCTGGCCATCTACCGCCTGTTGGTCGAGCGCGGACCGGCCGGCCTGTCGGCCGGCGCGATCGCCGAGCGCATCGGCATCGTTCCCTCATCGCTGACTTTCCACGTTCAGGCGCTGCAGCGCGCCGGGTTGATCACGCAGCGACGCGTCAGCCGCCAGCTCTTCTATGCGGCCGACTACTCCGCCATGGACGCCCTGGTCGGCTATCTGACCGAGAACTGTTGCAGCCAGAGCGAGGGCGCCTGCGCGCCGAGCTGCCAGCCAGCCAGCGTACCCGCCAGAACCCGTAAATCCCGGAGAGCAGCATGAAACGCTTTCACATTCACGTGTCCGTCGATGATCTTGTGCAAAGTGTCCGCTTCTATTCGACTCTCTTTGGGCTGAAACCCTCGCTGGTCGAGGCCGATTACGCCAAGTGGATGCTCGAAGATCCGCCCGTGAACTTTGCAATCTCAAGGCATGGCCAGCCTGCTGGCGTCAATCATCTGGGTTTCCAGGTCGATTCGGGCGAGGAATTGCGCGCTCTGCGTGCGCAACTTTTGGCAGCCGATGCCCGTCTGGTTCAGGAGAACGAACAGGCTTGTTGCTACGCCCGCTCGGACAAGTAT
>DASYNV010000319.1:0-3068 GCA_036008365.1 Steroidobacteraceae bacterium
GGTGTGGTACAGGTACAGCCCGGCCAGCGCAAAGGCGAGGGCGATCAGCGAGATCACACCGACGATCTGCGGCGGACCGAAGTTCGTCGAGTGAAACATGAAGCCCGTGACGCTCGTCAGCACGGTGGTGGCCAGAAACAACCCGGTCAGTCCCGACAGGTTCCGGCCGCCGCAGAGCGCGAGCACCACGATGATGCCGCTGGCGATGCCGACCAGGCTGATGATGACATGCAGGAGCGTGAACGCAGATAGCGAGAGTCCGATGATCATGGGATCCCTTCCTTGGGTCAGTTGTTGGGAAAACTGAACACCGCCCCCTCGCGCAACCCAGCCGATGGCCAGCGCTGCGTGATGGTCTTGCGACGTGTATAGAAGCGCACCGCATCGGGCCCGTAGGCACCGAGGTCACCAAAGAGCGAGCGTTTCCAGCCGCCGAAGCTGTGATAGGCCACCGGTACGGGCAGCGGTACGTTCACGCCGACCATGCCGATGCGGATGTGATCGGTGAAGTAGCGCGCGGCTTCGCCGTCGCGCGTGAAGATGCAGGTGCCGTTGCCGTATTCGTGCTCGTCGATGAGCTCCATGGCGGCCTTGAGGCTGGCGACGCGCATGACGGCGAGCACGGGGCCGAAGATTTCATCCCGATAAATCTTCATCGCGGCGGTCACGTGATCGAACAGGCAGCCGCCCAGGAAGTAGCCGCCTTCGTGACCAGGCACCCGCAGCGTGCGCCCGTCGACCACGAGCTGCGCTCCTTCCTTGATGCCGAGCTCGACGTAGCCCTTGACGCGCGCGAAGTGCTCCTGAGTCACGAGCGGACCCATGTCGTTGCCGGGCTCCGTGCCGGGGCCGACCTTCAACTTGCCGAGCTCGGTCTTGAGCCTGGCGACCACCGCATTGGCGGTGTCGTCCCCGATCGCCACCACCACCGGAATGGCCATGCAGCGCTCGCCGCACGAGCCATAGGCCGCTCCCATGAGCGCGCTGACCGCGTGGTCGAAATCGGCATCGGGCATCACGACCGCGTGGTTCTTGGCGCCGCCGAGGGCCTGGATGCGCTTGCCATGTGCGCATCCGGTTTTATAGATGTATTCCGCTATCGGGGTCGAGCCGACGAAGCTGACCGACTGCACGCGCGGGTCGCCGAGCAGCGTATCGACCGCTTCCTTGTCGCCGTTGACGACGTTGAGTACGCCCGGCGGTAGTCCTGCCTCGTGTGCGATCTCGGCGATGCGCAGCGCGCTACTCGGATCACGCTCGGACGGCTTTAATACGAAGGTGTTGCCGCAGACCACGGCCAGGGGCCACATCCACAGCGGCACCATGCACGGAAAATTGAAGGGCGTGATGCCTGCCGCGACGCCGAGCGGCTGAAATTCGCTCCAGGAATCGATGGCCGGTCCGACATTTTTGGAGAATTCCCCCTTGAGCAGTTCCGGCGCGCCGGCGGCGTATTCGACATTCTCGATGCCGCGCTGCAGCTCGCCCATGGCATCGCTGAGCACCTTGCCATGCTCACTCGTGATCAGCGCGCAGATGTCGTTTGCGTTCTCCTCGAGCAACTGCTTGAAGCGGAACATCACGCGTGCGCGCTTGATGGCCGGCGCGTTGCGCCATTCGGGGAAGGCCGCCTGGGCCGCGGCGATCGCCGACAGCACCGTGGCGCGCGAGGCCAGCGCAACGCGCTTGGTGACGCGCCCGGTGGCCGGATCGTAAACCGGCTGACTGCGCTGGGCTTCATGCACGAGATTGCCGCCGATCAAGTGGCCGACGGTCTGAAGGCTTGCCTGGTCCGCCACGAGGTTGCTGGCTGTATTCATAGGGGTACTCGGGCCGCGCGAAGGGGGAGTACAGTTTAACCGCTCCAGGCGAGGTTGGCTGGCCCGCCCGTGTCCGTCGGGCTTGTCTTTGCGCTCCGCGGGTTGCCTCCTCGAGCATTTGCTCCTTCAATGGCTTGCATGACTGCCGCGACCCTGCTCTGGCTGCGACAGGACCTGCGCCTGCGCGACGACGGGTCTCTCGCCGCACCTGCACATTGGCGAGATCGGTCCCCGCCAGCTTGTGTACGCAGTCAGAGACCACCGCCACGGCTCGGCGTTCGTGCGCGAGCTGATCTGGCGCGAGTTCGGCTATCATCTGCAATGCGGTGAGACCGGTGTCCCGATGGTCGATCGACGCGGACCTGGCCAGCAACACGCTCAACTGGCAGTGGGTCGCGGGCTCGGGCGCCGATCGTCGATCTCGCTGAATCGCGCGCGGCCGCGCTCGATGCGTATAAACGCATGCGCGCCGACCTGTCGTCGGTGCGCTGATCACCGGAGCCCGACTCGATGCGGACCATCCTCACGATCAACGCCGGCTCCTCGAGCATCAAGTTCGCGCTGTTCGAATGCAGCGACGAATCTGCCGAGGCGACGGACGATCGATTGCGGCGACTGTTCAAAGGCTCGATCGAGCGCATCGGGCTGTCCGGTTCCGCGCTCAGCATGGAGAGCGACGATCCCGCAAAGGCCATCAAACAGCCGATACCTGCGGCCGACTATGCGGCTGCGGCGACAGCGCTCATGCAGTTCATCGAGACCCGGCCCGAGAGCGCCCGGATCAATGCCGTCGCTCATCGCATCGTGCATGGTGGACCGATGTACAGTGAACCGCAGCGGCTCGACACTCAGATGATCAAGGCGCTGCGCGCTCTGAGCCCCTTCGATCCCGACCACCTGCCGCAGGAACTCAAGCTCGCTGAGGCCTTCCAGCAGCGCTATCCCGAACTGCCGCAGGTGGCCTGCTTCGACACCGCGTTTCATCACGACCTGCCGCGCGTGGCGCAGTTGCTGCCGCTGCCGCGCCGCTACGCGAAGCAGGGGCTGCGCCGCTACGGCTTTCACGGCCTGTCCTATGCCTACCTGTTGCAGCAGCTCGAGCGCATCGCGGGCGCCGCAGCGGCGCGCGGCCGCATCGTGTTTGCTCATCTGGGCAATGGCGCGAGTCTCGCGGCCGTGCGCGAGGGCCGTCCGATCGATACCAGCATGGCCTTTACGCCCGCGTCGGGCATACCGATGAGCACGCGC
>DASYNV010000320.1:0-4281 GCA_036008365.1 Steroidobacteraceae bacterium
CGGTGCTGGCCGGATGCGCGCTCGGCACCTTCTTCATGGCATTTCATTCCACGCAGGGACCGCAACTCGGACTGCCGCAGATGATCCAGTCGCGGCCGCAGTTCGGCTATGCCGGCGCGCTGCTGGTGTGGGTCGTGGCGCTCATTGCCTATATCGGCTACAACGCTTTCAACCAGGTGCTGTGCGCCCAGGCGCTGCACCAGCTATCGGCTACGATCGCGCCCGATTCGACGCGGGCCATCGTGCTGTTTGCGCTCTCGGCGGCGAGCCTGGCTGCCGTCGGCTACGACAAGATCCACCTGGCACAGCGCGGCTTCGCCTACTTGATGATCGCGATCCTGACCGTGTTCACGGTCGGCGCGCTGTTCATGCTGAGATTTCCGGCCGAGCAATTCCGGTGGAGCGGGTTCCGCGCGGTGCCGTTCCTGGCGCAGTTGTTCGCGGCCGCTTCCTACCAGCTCAGCTGGTCGATCTACGTTTCCGACTACTCGCGCTACCTGCCGCGCGATGTCG
The DNA here is from genome assembly GCA_036008365.1 of Steroidobacteraceae bacterium. Classification (GTDB taxonomy): domain Bacteria; phylum Pseudomonadota; class Gammaproteobacteria; order Steroidobacterales; family Steroidobacteraceae; genus FEN-1191. The sequence goes on from DASYNV010000320.1 coordinate 514, forward strand.
GCACGCGCGAATCCTTCTGGTGGACCTATCTTGGTGCGTTCATCGGCGGCACCTGGATGATGCTGGTCGGCACGGTGGCGGCGGCAGCCTATCCGAAGCTGGATGTGGCTGCGGCCATGCAGACTGCGGCCGACGGCATCGTCTCAGGTTTGGGCAACATCCTGCTGGTCGGCTCACTGCTCGGGCTGGTCACGATCTCGGCGCTCAACTTCTATGGCGCCTCGCTCACGCTGCTGAGCGTCGCCGACACCCTGAAACCGCTGCGCTGCACGGCCGGCAAACGCCTGGCAAGCGTGGCGGCAGCGGCGCTGGCGTCGACCGCGCTGGCCCTGATGTCCTCGGGCGACTTCATCAATCGCTTCGGGGATTTCCTGTCGCTACTGCTCTACCTGTTTACGCCGTGGACCGCCATAAATCTGGTCGATTTCTACTGGGTCCGCAAATGCCACTATTCGATCCGGGAGATCTTCAATCCGCGCGGCATGTACGGACGCTGGAACTGGCGCGGCCTGCTGGCCTATGGAGTGGGTTTTGCCGCGATGATTCCGTTCTTCAGCACCGCGGCCTTCAAGGGGCCGGTGGCGCGCGCGCTCGGCGGTGCCGACATCGCCATGCTGATCGGACTGCCGGTGTCAGCGGTGGTCTATTTGCTGGCCTGCCGCTCGATGGATATCGAGGATGATCGCCGCAAGGCGCTCACCGCCGACCTGACTCTCGAGGCCTGATTCCGGGACTCGCCGCCTAGAACGGCCGATCGCCCTTGACCCACATGCGGTGCATGAGCCGAAAGTATTTCTGATCGTCGTACGGCGTGCCGGTGTGCAGCGTGCAGCGGTTGTCGAAGATGAAGATATCGCCGACGCGCCACTGATGGCGTAGCACGAACTGATCCTGCGTCACGAACTCCACCAGTTCATCCACCATCTTCAGACCCTGCTCGCCCGGCATGCCGACCACCTCGGTCACCGTTCCGGTACTGGGCCACAGGGCCTTGCGGCCGTTCACCGGATGCGTGCGAATCAGCGGGTGGATCACATCGGGCGTGGCCTCCTCGATCTCCTTGCTGAGCTTCATGCGTCCATGCTCGCGGGTTTCCATGAAGTACTTGTAGCTGTGATGCAGCGACAGACGCTCGAGCTGCCGGCGCTTGCTCTCGGGCAGCGCGCGATAGGCCCCACAACAGTCCGCCACCAGGGTGTCGCTGCCCTGCGGCGGAACTTCTACCGCATAAAGCATCGTGCACTTCACGGGTTTCTCCATATAGGAGTAATCCGTGTGCCAGCCAAGACCGTCGTTGTGCGCACCGATCGGCCGGCCCGAGGCATCGGTGCGATTCGAGAGGATATAGATCTTTGGATATCCGGGCAGCGTGTACTGCTTCAACGTGTGATCTTCGAGCTCACCAAAGCGGCCGAGGAACCGCATCAGATCATCCGGGCTCATCTTCTGGTCGCGCGCCAGCAGCACGCCGTGCAGCTCGAAGATGCGCGCCACTTCATCGATCGTGCCTATGTCGGCTTGCGCCAGATCGACGTCGAGCACTTCCGCGCCGAATCCAGGCTTGAGCTCTCTGACTTTGAGTTCTGAGGTGACGTTCATGAGTCCTGCCAGCACACCACTGGGGAGATTGCACTTTAAGCTAACAGCGGCCCGCGATAGAGTCTTGCACCGATGCGCCCGCTCATTTGAGCGCTGCACGCCGAGCGCCAACAGTATGCCGGCATTTTCCAGAGCTACCGGAGTCGTTTTCGCCTGCACCGTTGGCAACGCCGTGGGCATGACGCCCATGGTGTATACGGTGTTCGGCTTGTTCCTGCTGCCGATCTCGGCCGAGTTCAGCTGGCCACGCTCGACCGTGTCGTTGGTGCTGCTGATCGTCGCGGTCGCGGGCGCCGTAGGCTTTCCGATCGTCGGTCGCCTGATCGACCGTTACGGCGCCCGCACGGTGATCCTGTCCGGAATCGTGGCCTTTGCGGCATCCGTCAGCGGCGTGGCGCTGATCGGTGCCAGCCGTCTGCAGCTGTACGTGGCCTACGCGCTGGTTGGAATCGCCGGCACGATTCCGAGCAGTGTGACCTTCACCAAGGTCATCGCCGGATGGTTCGATCGAAATCGCGGCCTCTCCCTGGGCATCGTCGGTGGTCTCGGCAACGGCATCGGCTCGGCGATTTCGCCGTTGTTCACGCATGCGTTGATCGCGCAGCACGGTTGGCGCGGCGCCTATGTCGGACTGGGCGTGGTCATCGCCGCGGTCGGCTTTCCGATTCTGCTGCTGCTGCACGATCCTCCGATCGGCGTGCGCGCGATGCATGGCACTGCCGGCGGCGGCAACGGCATGACGTTGACCGAAGCCCGCAGCACCCCGACTTTCTGGCTCATCCTGGCTGCGATTGCGCTGGGCGCCGGATGCATGACCGCGGTATTCGCGCACGTGGTACCGATACTGATTGATCGTGGCATCGCCGCCGAGCGCGCGACGCTGGTGCTGGTGACCTTTTCGATGGTGACGGCCGCCTGGCAGGTCGCGGTTGGCTTGCTGCTGGACCGCGTGCCGCGGCCGTGGGTGGCGGCGCCCTTCTATTTGACCGCGCTCGCCGGCCTGGGACTGTTTGCATGGGGCTCGAGCTTCTCACAACTGCTGGTCGCCGGCGCGCTGATGGGGTTGGGGCTGGGCACCGAATATGGCGTGCTGCCCTATTTTCTATCGCGATACTTCGGGGTTCGTCACTATGGCGCGATCTCGGGCACCGTGTACGGTGTGATCGTGCTGATCCAGGGCGTGACGCCGTTCCTCATGGACCTCGTGTTCGACCTGACCGGCTCGTATCACGCGGCGATCGTTGCCATCTGCGCGGGACTCGCGTGCGGCGCGGTCCTGATCCTGCGCCTTCCGCGGTTCGATGCCGTCGCACCGCGCTGATGCACTGTTACAATTCCGCTCATCATGAAGCGAGCGTCCCACTGGTTCATCACCGGCGTCAGTTCCGGATTCGGCCGCGCGCTGGCCGACGCTGCGCTCCAACGCGGTGATCAGGTCACGGGAACGGTGCGTACCGCAGCTGCCCAAGCCGCTTTTCTCAGCGAGTATCGCGAACGTGCCGTGGTACGCCTGCTCGACGTCACGGACGATGCGACGGTGAAATCCACCGTGGCGGCCACCGAGCGCGAGACCGGAGCCATCGACATACTGGTCAACAATGCCGGCTACGGACTGGTCGGAGGAGTCGAGGAAACCTCGCCGAGCGAGATGCGCACGCAGTTCGAGGTCAATGTGTTCGGTGCCGTCGCCGTCATGCAGGCGGTGCTGCCGTTCATGCGCCAGCGACGCGCCGGCCGGATCATCAACATCTCGTCGGTCTCGGGACTCGTGGGCTGGGCGGCCCTCGGCATCTATTCGGGTAGCAAGTTCGCGCTGGAGGGGATCGTCGAGACATTGGCACAGGAGGTCGCCCCGCTCGGTATCTACGTCACGCTGATCGAGCCGGGCGGATTCCGCACCGACTTTGCTGGCCGCTCGCGCGCCGAAACCGCCGCGAGAATCGCCGACTACGAGCCGTCGGTGGGCGCCAATCGACGAATCCTGACGCAGCACGCCGGCCACGAGCCCGGCGATCCTGCCAAGGCGGCCCTGGCCATTCTCAAAGTGGCCGATGCCGAGCGACCACCACTCCGGCTCATGCTCGGCACCGACGCACTCGGCTACGCGCAACGCAAGTTCGAGCAGCACGCGGCCGAAATCCAGGCCTGGGACGCCGTCAGCCGCAGCAC
>DASYNV010000321.1:0-4983 GCA_036008365.1 Steroidobacteraceae bacterium
AAGTGCAGATGGCCGGCATCCCGAACGTTCAGGCCATTCGCACCATCTCGCTGTTCGGACTGTCGGACGTGAAGATCCAGTTCACTTACGACTTTACCTATGTGCAGGCCGAGCAATGGGTCATCAATCGCCTGGCTCAGCTGCAGGGTCTGCCGAACAACGCCCAGCCGCAGATCTCCCCGACCAGTCCGATCGGCGAGATCTTCCGCTACCGCGTGGTCGGTCCGCCGGACTATTCGGTGGCGGATCTCAAGACGATCGAAGACTGGATGCTCGAGCGTCGCTTCAAGGCGGTGCCCGGCGTCATCGACGTCACCGGCTGGGGTGGCAAGACCAAGACCTACGAGGTCACGGTCGATCAGCGACGGCTGGTCGATTACGGCCTTTCGATTCCGCAATTGCTGCAGGCGCTGTCGAACGCCAACATCAACGTCGGCGGCCAGACCGTCAACATAGGCCCGCAATCGGTGGTGGTGCGCGGCGTCGGCCTGATCAGTTCGATGGATGCCATCCGCCACACCGTGGTCGCATCGAACGGCGGCACGCCGATCTACATCGGCGATGTCGCCGATGTGCACGTGGATCATCTGCCGCGGCTCGGGATCGCCGGCAATGATGCCGATGATGACATCGTCCAAGGCATCGTGCTGATGCGTCGCGGCGCGCAATCGGTGCCGACCATCAAGCGCGTCGAAGCCAAGGTCGACGAGATCAACAGCTCAGGCTTGCTGCCCCCAGGCGTGCGCATCGAGCGCATCTACGATCGCAGCGACCTGATCGCGATCACGACGCACACCGTACTTCACAACATGATTCTCGGCGTGCTGCTGATCTTCGTGCTGCAGTGGCTGTTCCTCGGGAATCTGCGCAGCGCACTGATCGTCGGCATGACCATTCCGTTCGCACTGTCGTTTGCGATCGGACTGATGGTTGTGCGCGGGGAATCGGCCAATCTGCTGTCAGTGGGCGCGATCGATTTCGGCCTGGTGGTCGACGCCACCGTCATTATGGTCGAGAACATCTTCCGCCACCTGGCCGAGGCGGCCGGCGGACGACGCGGCGCCGGCGCTTCGCGACTCGATGTCATGCGCGTGCCGAGCGGCTTCAGTGGTCGTTACGCCGTGATCGCGCTGGCCGCGGCCGAAGTGAGCCGCTCGATCTTCTTTGCGGCTGCCATCATCATCGCCGGCTTCGTGCCCCTGTTCACGCTCTCCGGGATAGAGGGCCATATCTTCGGCCCGATGGCCAAGACTTATGGCTATGCGATCGCCGGCGGCCTGCTCGCGACCTTCACGATCGCGCCGGCGCTGAGCGCACTGCTGCTGCGGGGGAAGATCCAAGAGACCGAAACGGCACTGATTCGAATCATGCGCCGGGTGTACGATCCCGCCATCGAGTTCGCGCTCGCCAACCGGGTGCTGACCCTGGGTGGGGGCACCCTGGTGATCGTGCTGGCATTGCTCGCCGTGCGTACCCTCGGCCTCGAGTTCCTACCGAAGCTCGAGGAGGGCAACTTCTGGATTCGCGCCACGCTGCCGACTTCGATCTCGATCGAGGAAGGCAACGGCTACGTCAATCGCATGCGCCACATCATCGGCTCGTACCCCGAGGTCCAGACGGTCGTGTCGCAGCACGGCCGGCCCGACGACGGTACCGACGCCACCGGCTTCTTCAATGCCGAGTTCTTCGTGCCGCTGAAGTCATTCGAAACCTGGCCGTCGGGCATGGATAAGGACAAGCTCACCGAGAAGATGACCGACGCGCTGACGCAGCAGTTTCCCGGGGTCGATTTCAACTTCTCGCAATACATCGAAGACAACGTCGAAGAGGCTGCCTCCGGCGTCAAGGGGGAGAACTCGGTCAAGATCTATGGCAACGATCTCGAAACGCTCGAGCGCACGGCCAACCAGATCGCCAAGATCATGGCCGATGTGCCTGGAATCACGGATCTGGCGGTGCTGCGCTCGCTCGGACAGCCGACGATCCGCATCGATGTCGATCGCGCCCGTGCGGCGCGCTACGGCCTTGCGCCTGGCGATGTCAACGCGGTGGTCCAGGCCGCCATCGGTGGCCAGTCGCCGGGCGATCTGTACGAACCGGGCAGCGATCGTCACTTTCCGATCATGGTCCGTCTGGCCGCCCCGTACCGCCAGAGCCTGGACGCAATCCGGCTGATACCGATCGCGGTGCAGAATCCCAACGGCAACGGCACCATCCCGGTGGCACTCGCGGACCTGGCCGACATCCAGTTGGTGTCTGGCGCCTCCTTCATCTACCGCGAACAGCAGGAGCGTTACGTACCCATCAAGTTCAGCGTACGCGGCCGCGATCTCGGTACCACGGTGCTCGATGCCCAGCACCGCATCGAAGAGCAGATCACGTTGCCGGGCGGCTATCGGCTCGAATGGGTCGGTGAGTTCGGCAACCTGCAGGAAGCGCTGGGGCGGCTCGAGATCGTGGTGCCGATTGCGATCCTGCTGATCTGCGTGCTGCTGTTCCTGAACTTCGGCTTGCTCAGCGACGTGCTGCTCGCCGCCAGCGTGATCCCGATGGCGATGGTGGGCGGCATTTTCGCGCTGTTCCTGACCGGCACCCCGTTCAGCGTCTCGGCCGCGATCGGCTTCGTGGCCTTGTTCGGCATCGCCGCGATGGACGGCATCCTCGTCATTTCCTATTACAATCTCAGCCTCGAGTACGGTGCCGATCGCCGCAGCGCCATCCGTGACACCTGCCGCACGCAGCTGCGACCGGTGATGATGACCTGCATCGTCGCCTGTGTCGGCCTGATACCGGCGGCGCTCTCGACCGGCATCGGCTCGCAGGTACAGCGGCCGCTGGCGCAGGTCGTGGTCGGCGGCATGCTGTTCGCACCGGTCCTGATCCTGCTGGTGATGCCGGTATTGATCGATACCTTCTCGCGCCGCACGCCAGTGACTGCGAACGATACCGGCGAGCCCGAAGGCGAGTCCGAATCGGGGAGCGGGTGATGCCCTGGCGCCGCACGCTGGCGCTGCTCGCCGCCGCGGCGTCGAGCAGCTGCGCGGTCGGACCCGATTTTCACCGGCCCGCCGCGCCGCAGACCGACCGTTACACGATGCAGCCGTTGGCGCCAAGCCTCATCGCCAATGAGACTCCAGTGGCGGAATGGTGGAAGGGATTCGGCTCGAGCGCGATCGACGCGCTGGTGCAACAGGCGTTGCGCGCCAACCCGAGCATGCAGGCCGCCGAGGCGACTTTGCGACAGTCACTCGAAAACGTCGCCGCGCAGCGCGGCAGCTACTTCCCGGTGATCCAGGCCGAGGGCAGTGCCACGCGCAATCGCGACGCCACGCAGGTGCTGTCACCGACGCTGACTTCCGGGGCCGTCACCTACTCTCTCTATACGCCGCAGGTCACGGTCAGCTTCGTGCCGGATGTGTTTGGCGGCAACCGTCGCCAGGTGGAATCACTGCAGGCGCTGGCGGACGCGAACCGCTACGAGTACGACGCCACCTATCTGACGCTGGTGGCGAATGTCGTCAGTGCCGCCATCCAGGAGGCCGGCTTGCGCGCGCAGATCCACGCCACGCAGCAGGTCATCGACCTGGAGCGCGAATCGCTCACCGTCATGCACGCGCAGTTGGATCTGGGTGCGATCGCCGAGGCAGACGTGCTCGCGCAGGAGGCGGCGCTGGCGCAGATTGAGGCGACGCTGCCGCCGCTGCAGAAAGCCATGGACCAGCAGCACGATCTGCTCGCGGCTCTGACCGGGCAGTTGCCCGGCGATGCGAGCGATGTGCCGATCGAGCTCGACCAGCTGCAATTGCCGGCGGAACTTCCGGTCGGTGTGCCCTCACGGCTGGTCGAGCGCCGGCCGGACGTGCGCGCTGCCGAGGCGCAGCTGCACTCCGCAACCGCCGCGGTGGGAGTGGCGATCGCCAACATGCTGCCGCAGATCACGCTCACGGGCCAGATCGGCAACGTCGCCACCAACGGCTCGCAAATCTTCTCCGGCATGAACGAGTTCTGGACAGCCGGCGCCTCATTGACGCAGACGCTGTTCGCCGGTGGCACGCTCTACCACAAGGAGCGCGCCGCGCGCGCGGGCATCGACATCGCCGGTGCACAGTATCGGCAAGCGGTGCTCACGGCATTTCAAAATGTCGCCGATGCGCTGCGTGCGCTGGCGGCGGATGCGGACGCGGTGCGGCTACAGGAGCGCGCCTACCAGGCCTCGAGCGCGAGCCTCGAGATCACGCGCCAGCAATTCGGGCTCGGCGCGGTCAGCTATCTCGCGCTCATCAATGCGCAGCAGAGCTACCAACAGGCCATCATCGGCCGCGCACAGGCACTCATGAACCGCTATGCCGACACCGCCGCGCTCTGCCAGGCGCTCGGCGGCAGCGCGCCCGAGCGACCTGAGAAGTTACGTTAAGTTCAAGCACCAGGCTATTGCAGCAGAAGTCATCGAGTCGTCACGGATCGGCCATCTTGCTGTCATGCGACGGCGGCACCATGCGCGCGGGTAAGGCAGTTCAGGGGCTCGATCATCCACGTCCGCAGCGCTTTCGTCTCTGACATCCACCTCGGTTCGCGCGAATGCCGGGCCGACCTGGTGCTCGACTTCCTGCGGCACGTGCAGATGGATCAGCTGTTCCTGGTCGGCGATATCGTGGATATCTGGAGCCTGCGGCGCAGCTTCTACTGGCCGCAGACTCACAACGATGTGCTGCGCACCATTCTCGGCAAGACCAAGCATGGCACCCGCGTCATCTATGTGCCCGGTAATCACGATGAGCAGCTGCGGGAGATCTGCGGCAGCAGTTTCGGCAATCTCGAGATTCATCGCGAGTACGTGCACACCACCCTGCGCGGTCTGCAACTGCTGATCATGCATGGCGATGAGTTCGACGGCGCCGTGCAGTGCAGCCGCTGGCTGACCGCACTCGGCTCGGGACTCTACGATGTGACGCTCGGCGCCAATCGGCTGCTCAACGCTTTTCG
>DASYNV010000322.1:0-4160 GCA_036008365.1 Steroidobacteraceae bacterium
GCTGCTCGACCGAATGCGTCTCGGCGGCAAACCCGACCACGAACGGCCGCGGCGTACTGGCGCTCACGTGCGCCAGAATGTCGGCGGTACGCGTCATCTCGAGACCGATCGATTCGCTGGTCTTCTTGATCTTCTGCGTCGCGCACTGGGCGGGCCGGTAATCCGCCACGGCCGCGGTGCCGATGAAGATCGATGTTCCGGGCAGCTCGCGCTGTACGGCTGTGAACATCTGCTCGGCGCTTTCGACATCGACGCGCTGTACGCCGAACGGCGTCGTGAGCTGCACGGGGCCGCTCACCAGCACGACCTCGGCGCCCGCTTGCTGCAGCGCCTGCGCCAGCGCGAAGCCCATCTTGCCGGAGCTGCGATTGCTCACGAAGCGCACCGGGTCGATGCACTCGCGTGTCGGCCCCGCCGTCACGAGCACGCGTTGGCCGGACAGGGGACCGTCTTGACGCAGCAGCGGCGCGATCGCTGCGGCAATTTCCAGCGGCTCGAGCATGCGGCCCGCACCGGTCTCACCGCAGGCCTGATCGCCGACGCCGGGGCCAAACACGCGCACACCGCGCTGCTGCAGCAGCGCCACGTTGGCCTGCGTCGCGGCGTTGCTCCACATCAGATGATTCATCGCGGGTGCTACGGCGATTGGTGCCGAGGTCGCGAGTGCAAGCGTGCTCAGCAGATCGTCGGCGAGACCATGCGCGAGCCGCGCCAGAAAATCCGCGCTCGCGGGCGCTACCAGCAGCAACTCGGCCCAGCGCGCAAGCTCGATATGCCCCATGGCCGCTTCGTGCGCGGCGTCCCAAAGATCGGAGCGCACCGGACGTCCCGAGAGCGCCTGAAAGGTGGTTGGCGTGACGAACTCACGCGCGCCGGCGGTCATGACGACCTGTACCTGCGCGCCGTGCTCGCGTAATCGGCGCACGAGATCTGCGCTCTTGTAGGCCGCGATACCGCCGGTGACCCCGAGCAGAATGCGTTTGCCTTTCATGCCTCGATTATCGGTCTTTCCGGCGATGCGCGCACGATATGAGGATCGCACGTGCCGGCCATGTCCCATCAGACTTGGCGCACATTTTAATGTGGTTTGTCTTGACGAGACCCTACGTCGTGGCCCCGCTGCGCCGCCCCATCGGAGTGCGAATGAGTATCAAAGACTGGCCAGAGCGCGAACGCCCGCGCGAGAAATTGCTCACCCGCGGCGCACAGTCGCTCTCGGACGCGGAATTGCTGGCGGTGCTGCTGGGGGGTTCCGGCCGGCGCGGTCTCGATGCCGTGGCCATGGCGCGCAATCTGCTCGAGGAGCACGCCTCGTTGCGCAGGCTGCTATCGGCGACGCCCGAGGCTTGTCTCGCAGCGCCGGGCATCGGCGAGGCCGGCTACTGCCGCCTGCAGGCCGCGCTCGAGCTCGCCCGACGCCACTACGCCGAGGCACTGCACGCCGGGCCCGCGCTGCACTCGCCGGCCGCGACGCGCGAATTCCTGGTGGCGCATCTGCGCGATATGCCGCACGAGCTGTTCTGTTGTCTGCACCTCGACAACCGCCATCGACTGATCGCTTTCGAGGAGCTGTTTCGGGGCACCATCGATGGCGCCAGCGTGCACCCGCGCGAAGTCGTCAAACAGGCGCTGGCACGCAACGCTGCGGCCGTGATCCTGGCCCACAACCACCCGTCCGGTGTGGCTGAACCGAGTCACGCCGACGAGCTCATCACGCGCCGTCTGCGCGAGGCACTGCAGCTGGTCGACATCCGCGTGCTCGATCACCTGATCGTCGCCGACAACGGCTGCCTGTCATTCGCCGAGCGCGGGCTGATCTAGGCTGGAGCGTTATCGGCGGCGATCGGACCCTATTCGCCGATTTTCGCTGAATATCAACGCCGGAATGACCCCTGGTCCAGTGGATGACACGGGCAAGTGCGCGATCCGGCGACCCCCCGCGCCAGACGATTCGATCTGACACACTATCGGCAATGAATGACGGCACGAGCATGAAGGCCGTTCTCCTGGCCTTCATCGGCATTTACATCATCTGGGGGACGACCTTTCTCGGCATCGCACTGGCGATCCGCACCATTCCTCCCTTCTTCAGCGGCGGTCTCCGCTTTCTCGTAGCAGGGACGCTCATGTATGCCTGGGTGCGCACACGCACGCCGCGGCCGTTCGCCGGACTCAGCATTGGCGGCACGGTACTTTGCGGGGTGCTGCTGAGCGGCATCGGCAACGGCTTCGTGATCTGGGCGCAGCAGGGCCTGCCCTCGGGTATCGCGGCATTGTTCGTCGCCGCGCTTCCCGTGCTGATCCTGATTTTCGACTGGCTGTTCTTCTCGCGCCGCACACCGACGCCGCGCGCCGCCATCGGAGTAGCGATCGGGCTCACGGGCGTCGTGATCCTGAGCCTGCACACGCACTCGATGTCCGGCCATGTTCGGCCCATTCACATCGCGGCCGTCATGACCGCAGAGGTCGGCTGGGCGCTCGGCTCGCTGCTGCAGCGGCGCTACGTCACGCTGGAGCGCCTGGGCGGCTATACCTGTCTGCAGATGCTCGCGGGTGGCGTTCTTCAGCTGTTCATGGGATTCGTCGATCGCGAATGGATCGGATTCTCGGTCAGTCAAGTGTCGCTGCAGTCGCTGCTGGCGGTGGCTTATCTGGTGATCTTTGGCAGCGTGATTGCCGTCAACTGCTACTCGTATCTCCTGGCGCACGTCGCAGCCACGAAGGTCAGTACCTACGCGCTGGTCAATCCGGTGATCGCGCTGGCGCTCGGGGCGGTGGTGCTGAACGAGAAGATCACCCCGGTGGCGATCCTATGCACGGTGCTGGTGATCGCCGGCGTGACCCTGGTACTGTGGCGCGGCCGGACTCCGGCCGTACAGGTGCCCGAGGCGGCGGGGTACCAGAAGGTCTAATCGCTTGCCGGGATACCCTGCGGGCTGCTATAAAGCGCCCCTTTCGTCCGCTCGGCACGTGTGGGCGCGCGCGTAAGTTATTGATTTTGAGGAACATGCTCATGTCTCGGGTCTGTCAGGTCACGGGCAAGCGGCCGGTCACGGGAAATACCGTCTCGCATGCGAACAACCGCAGGCGGCGGCGCTTCCTGCCCAATCTGCATACGCAGCGCTTCTGGCTCGAGGACGAAAAGCGCTGGGTGAGCCTGCGCGTCTCGGCCAATGCGATGCGTACGATTGAGAAGAACGGCCTCGAGGCGGTGCTCGCGGATCTGCGCGAGCGCGGCACCAAGCTGTAAGGGGATCCGGCATGCGTGAGAAGGTCAAACTGCTGTCCTCGGCCGGTACCGGCCATTTCTACGTCGCCATGAAGAACAAGCGGCTGCATCCGGACAAGATGGAAGTTCGCAAGTTCGACCCGTTCGTGCGCAAGCACGTGGCGTACAAGGAAACCAAGATAAAATAGGCTCGAGTCCTCGGTGCCGGAACTGCCCGAGGTAGAGACTACCCGTCGCGGCATCGAGCGCGCGCTTAAGTCGCGGCGTATCGAGGTGCTGCGCATCTACGATCGCCGGCTGCGCTGGCCGATCGAAGAACACCTGCCCGCAAAGCTCGCTGGCCAGAAGATCGTCAGCGTCGGCCGGCGCGCCAAGTACCTGTTGCTGAATCTGGAGCACGGCAGCCTGATCGTGCATCTGGGGATGTCCGGCAGCCTGCGGCTGCGGGATGCGCAGGCCCCGCGACTCAAGCACGATCACTACGCCCTGTCGTTCGACTCCGGCCCCGAGCTGCGCTTCCACGATCCGCGCCGCTTCGGCAGCCTGCACTACACACGCGAGGATCCGGCGCAGCACCGATTGCTGCACGCGTTGGCCCCGGAGCCATTCGACGCCGCGTTCAATGCCGATTATCTCTGGCGCATCACGCGCGGGCGGCGCGCCGCGATCAAACAGGTGATCATGAACGGACGCCTGGTGACCGGCGTCGGCAACATCTACGCCAGCGAAGCACTGTTCCGTGCGCGTATCAATCCGCGTCGCGCGGCCCGGCGGCTTTCGAAGCAGGACACCAAGCGTCTCACGCGCGCGGTGCGCACCACGCTCAACGCCGCGATTCGCGCCGGCGGCACGAGTCTGCGCGACTATGTGGATACCGACGGCGATCCCGGCGAATTTCGCCAGAAGCTCTATGTCTACGAACGCGATGGCA
>DASYNV010000323.1:0-5205 GCA_036008365.1 Steroidobacteraceae bacterium
CAACATCGGCGACAGCTTCAGCGAAGGCGAAGCGCTGCACTTCACCGGTGTGCCGAACTTCGCCCCCGAGATCTTTCGCCGCGCGGTGCTCAAGGACCCGCTGCGCATGAAGGCCCTGTCCAAGGGACTCGATCAACTGTGCGAGGAGGGCGCGACGCAGTTGTTTCGCCCGCTCCGCAGCAGCGACCTGATCCTGGGAGCGGTCGGGCAGTTGCAGTTCGAGGTCGTGGCCTTCAGGCTGCAGGATGAGTATGGGGTGCTGTGCGTGTTCGATAACATCGCGGTGCATGCGGCGCGCTGGGTGACCGCCCAGGATCCGCGCAAGCTCGAGGATTTTCGTACCCGCGCGTTCGACCAGCTGGCGCTCGATCACAACCGCGAGTTGGTGTTCCTGGCGACTTCGCGCGTGAACCTGCAGCTCACGATCGAGCGATGGCCGGATATTCGATTTCACGAAACGCGCGAGCACCAGGTGGAGTAACGTGACAGCGAGACGTGCGGCGCAATGGTCCTGGGCGCTGACGGCATGGGCCAACCACGCCTTCATCACCACCGTGCTCGTCGGCCTGTTTCCGATTTTTTTCGACAAGTACTGGGCCGCCGATCTGCCCGGCACGCGCTCGACGTTCTATCTCGGCCTCACCAATTCCAGCGCGAGTTTTCTGGTCATGCTGCTCGCGCCATGGCTCGGCGCGCTGGCCGACAGGCGTGGATGCAAGCGCCGCTGGTTCGGCTACTGCACGGCGCTCGGCGCGGTGGCGACGGCCGTGCTGGCGCAGGTCGGTGCCGGGCACTGGGTTCTCGCCCTGGTGATGTTCGGACTCGGCTCGCTGGGCTTCTGGGCCGGCTCGTCGTTTCAGGACGCACTGCTCATGCAGGTCGCCGATCGCGAGGAGAGCAACCGAGTCTCGGCGTTGGGCTTCGCGCTCGGCTACCTCGGCGGCGGTTTACTGTTCCTGTTCAACGTGCTGATGGTGCTGCATCCGGCCTCGTTCCATCTGGTCAATGCCACCGCGGCGATGCGCATCGCGTTTCTCGACGTGGCGGTCTGGTGGCTCGTGTTCACGCTGCCGATGTTCCGCTACGTCGGCGAGCCTGCGCCAACCGCCGAGCAGACGGGCTGGCGCGAGCTCTGGGCGACCATCCGGCTGGTGCTGCGCGACAAGCCGGTGTTGAATTTCCTGCTGGCCTACTGGCTCTACATCGACGGCATCTCGACCGTGCAGATCATGGCCACGGACTTCGGCAGCAAGCTCGGCTTCTCGACCGCGGCGCTGATACAGGCGCTGTTGCTGGTACAGTTCATCGCCTTTCCGTTCGCGCTGCTGTTCGGCCGGCTCGGCGATCGCATCGGTACCAAGCGCGCGATCTATCTGGGTTTGGCGGTATTCGTCGCAATCACGATCTACGCCTACTTCATGCGCTCGGAGTGGCAGTTCTACGTGCTGGCCGCCGCGTTCGGCACCGTGCAGGGGGGCGTTCAGGCGCTGTCGCGCTCCTACTTCAGCACACTGATCCCGCGCGAGCGCGCCGGCGAGTACTTCGGTTTCTACAACATGCTGGCGAAATTCGCGGCGGTGCTCGGGCCGCTGGTCATGGGCGTGGTCGCGATCACGACCGGCAATCAGCGGCTGTCGATCGTGGCGCTGACGCTGTTCTTCGTGCTCGGCGCGTGGTTGCTGTCGCGCGTGCCCGGCGGCGGTGCCGTAGCTAGCGCGGCGGCCGGGTCGTGAACAGTCGCACGGCGCGATCGAATCGCTGCTGCTCCGCGGCGCTGTAGTGGCGGCCGTAGCGCAGTCGCGCGTACTCGCGCGTCAGAACCCGTAGGCTCGCGGCCAGCTCCGGCCGCGCGCCGGCGATCCGCTCGCCGTACGCGACCGGCCCCTCGTGCGGCGCGCGCGCACTGGCGCTGCGGCGCAGTGCCCGTTCGAGTCGACGCCAGCTGCGGCTCAGGGCATCGCGCGGCTTTCCTTCCGCCAGCCCACGTCCACGCCAGGCCAGAAGCGACAGCCAGGCTGCGCCGCTCAAGGCCAGCAGCGCGATCAGGGTTTCGTAGTCGCGATCCTTGAGTCCGAGCCGCCCCAGCAGACCGAACTGCCTGCTGGTGTTGAAATTGACGAATTCGTCCTGCCACCAGGCATTGACCGCCTGCCAGGCCTGACCGGTGGCGGCGAACCAGCGCGCGATGCGAGAACCGGTGGCGCCGGCGCCAATGGCCGCGCCGGCATCGTCGAGGTCGCCTCGGTACTGATTGATATCGATGACCGCCGTCGGATCCACTCGCAGCCAGCCGATGTCATCGAGCCAGACCTCGGTCCAGGCATGCGCCTGGGATTGCTTGATCAGCAGATAGCCGCCGAAGCGATTCCATGAGCCGCCGAGATAACCGGTTACGACGCGCGCCGGCAGCCCGCCGGCTCGCATCAGCATCGCGAACGCCGATGCATAGTGACCGCAAAACCCCTCATGGGTCTTGAACAGCAGATCGTCGATGGAATTGCGTCCGAGCTTCGGTGGCGTGCGCGTGTACTCGAAGCCGTTGTCCCGCAGGTATCCCAATACCGCCTGCACATAGGCGTGATCGTCCCTGGATCCCATGCGCAGGTTGCGCGCGAGCTCGCGGGTACGCGGATTGCGGGTGGCCGGCAGCGACAGATCGAGCTCACGCAGCGGCGCGGGCAGGGATTCGACCGTGCGATGTTGCGGGAACGAATCAAGCCGATAGCTGACGGCGCTGCTCAGCGCTGCTCCGGTCGTCAACTGATCATCGAAAGTGCGAAAAACTGTCGGCAAGTCGGTCGGAACGCCGCGTGGCAGATCGAGCGCAATCAGTACGCCGTGCGTGTTCGGTTCGAGCGTGACGCTGTAGCGATAGTCGGGGCCGGCAAACTCGAGCGCCGGCGGCGTGCCCAGATCCGCGTGCACGCGGCTCCAGGTGTAACCGTCGAACTGGTGCAGCACCGGCCCGCGCCAGTAGCGCTCTTCGCGCGGTGGCAGCGGACCATCGAAGCGCACGCGCAGCGCGGGTGTATCCGAATCGATGAGCTCGGAGATGCTGCCCGGCGACATCTGGTCACCGAGACCGGTGATCGCCTCAT
Organism: Steroidobacteraceae bacterium; assembly: GCA_036008365.1. Taxonomy (GTDB): domain Bacteria; phylum Pseudomonadota; class Gammaproteobacteria; order Steroidobacterales; family Steroidobacteraceae; genus FEN-1191. Next base: position 3,099 of record DASYNV010000323.1, read on the forward strand.
CCTCCTTCGGCAAAGCCCAGAGCGAACCGGTCAAACGCGGAAAGAACAGGAACAACAGCAGCGCGAGCGGCAGGGCGATCAGCAGGCTGCGGGCCGCGGCGCGCAGTATCAGCCTGGCAGGGGCGGGGCTGCTGCGGGCGCCGACCGCATACAGGCCCGCGCACAACAACCAGAGTTCCCCCGCGTAGAGCGGTACGAGCCAGAGCGTCTGCGATGCCAGGCAGGCCGCCAGCAACAGGAACAGCGCACCTCCCAGGACGATCTGCCAGTCGCGTATGCGCTGGGTCTCCATCAGTTTAAGCGCCATCATCGCCACCAGCAGGCTGGCACCGGCGTCGAGGCCGTTGAGAGTCCGAAAGCTGATCAGGACCGCGAGCGTCAGTATCACGAGCACCAGGATGCGTGGCGTGCGCCGCATGAGTCGCGCCGGGCGTTGTGCCGCCCAGATGCGCCACGCCCCGCCGGCGATGGCCAGTGGCAGGCACCATGCGGCGATGTGATGCGCGTTCAGCAGCACGGCGCCGAGTAATCCCGCGAGCACCCAGCGTTGCGTGCCAGCCGGAACCGGTACCGGCTCGGCGAGCTCCACCTCGGCGCTCAGGGTCGCGGCAGACATCAGCTCTCGTAGAGCGCCAGCGCTTCGAGGCAGTGGCGGCGTTGCGCCAGGCCATGTCCGGCCGGGAGCGATCGATCCGGAAGCTCGAGTGCGTAGCTCTCGCCCTGGCGCTCGCACTCGAGCACCCAATCGGCGAGCTGCGACAGCGCGCGCTCGAGCGGCAGATCCCGCAGGGTCTGCAGATTCAGGGTCCGCTGTGCACCCGCCGGTGCATCGTAGTGCGCCACCATCAGCGGTCCGCCGCGCGCGTAGGTCTTCCAGGCTACGCGCCGCAGCGGATCGCTCTCCCGGAACGGCCGCAGCCAGGCAAATTCCTCCTCGCCGCCGAGGCGACGCTCGCGCTCGCTATGGCGCGGCTGGCCGGTGGGAGGCGGCATTGGCCGCAACCGAAGCGGCGCCGGATAGATCAGCGCCTCGAGCGGCAGATGCAGCCAGGTCCAGGCACGAAACAGTCCCAGCGGGGCGTCGGTCGAAAGGTGCAGCCGATCGATGCGCTGGCGTCCGCGGGAGAGCGCATGGTAGCGCAGCGTCACCAGACAGGCGCTTCGCGGTGCGATGTCGAAGAACTTTGGTTGTACGGCGGTGACACGCAGTCGCAGGCTGCGCCGGGTCGAGTCGGCGCCATTGTAGAAACCGAGCTGCAGATCGCCGTGGCTCTGGGCGAAGGCCGATTCGACCCGCGCGCTGCTGATCGTGAGGCCGGTGAGCGTGGCGTGGCATTCGTACATCGATACCAGCGCAAAGCCCGCGAGCAGAAAGCCGAGCAGCAGCGCCAGGCTGTTCTGGTAGTTCAGTCCTGCCAGAAACATGACGACGAGCAGCGCGGCTGCGACCACGCCGGCGCGGGTCGGCAGGATATAGATGCGGCGCGAGCGCAGCGTGAGCGGCGCACGATCCTCGCCCTGCCGCGAGCGCGCCCAGGCAGAGACCGCGCGCTCGAGGCGCGCGCGCGGCCTAAACGGGTACCGGGACCGCGCGGATGAGTGCATCGGCGATCTCGCTGCCGCGCTCGGCGGCTTCGCCCTCGAGCCCCACCAGGCGATGTCCGGCAATCGCCGGGAACACGGTCTGAACGTGCTCGGGCTGTACTGCCGCGTCGCCCGCAATCAGTGCGCAGGCTTGGGCGGCGCGCAGCAGGCCCTGGGCAGCGCGCGGCGACAGGCCCAACGGCAGCTGCGCACGCGTGCGTGCCACGAGCGCCTGCAGATAGTCGAGCAACGTGGCGGATACATGTACGCTGCGCGCCTCCCGCTGCAGCGATGTCACTTCCGCCGGTCCGAGCACACGCGGCGTGTCCTGCAGCAGCTCGCGTCGCTCACCCTGCAGCAGCACGCGACGTTCGGCCACCGGATCCGGGTAGCCGAGACTGACGCGCATGAGAAACCGATCGAGCTGCGATTCGGGCAAGCCGTAGGTGCCGATCTGCTCGTGCGGATTTTGCGTCGCGACCACGAAGAAGGGCTCGGGCAGCGCGTGCGTGATGCCGTCGAT
>DASYNV010000324.1:0-2297 GCA_036008365.1 Steroidobacteraceae bacterium
AGCAGCCGGACAAGTGGCTGTCGGTCGCGTGGGAGGGGACGCAAGGGCGGCTGTTCAGTTCCGAGATCCAGCTGGAAATCAACAATCGGGTGGGAGTGCTCGCGGCGGTTGCCTCGTCCATCGCGGGCACCGAGACCAACATCGATCAAGTGTCGCTGGAAGAGCGCGACGTGAGCAGCTCCTCGCTCAGGTTCCAGCTGCAGGTGCACGACCGAAAGCACCTCGCCCGCGTCATCCGCACCATCCGCAGGATGCCCGACGTGCAGAGGGTCTTCCGCACGCTGGCTTGAGGCCGTCGGTCACTTGGATGAGTCAACATGGAGCGGCTTAACGCATGAGCAAGCAAATCATTTCCACCCCCAACGCGCCGGGCGCCATCGGCACCTACTCGCAAGCGGTGCGCGCGGGCAATACCCTCTGGGTATCCGGCCAGATTCCCCTGGATCCCAAAACCAAGGAATTGGTGGCCGGCGACATGGAGGCGCAAGTGCGCCGGGTGTTCGATAACCTGCAGGCGATCGTCGCGGCCGCTGGGGCAACTCTCGACCATGTCGTGAAGGCCACCATCTATTTGACCGACCTTGCTCACTTCGCTCTCGTCAACAAGGTGATGGCCGACTACTTCCGCGAGCCCTATCCGGCGCGCGCCGCGGTCGGGGTCGCCGCCCTGCCGCGGGGTGCGCAGATCGAAGTGGAGTGCATCGTCGCGCTGTGATCGACCCGCAGCCGGTGACGGTGCTTCGCGGGGTCGGCGATGCGCTTGCCGAGCGGCTTCGCGCACTCGGCGTGCAGACCACGCAGGATCTGCTGTTTCTCCTGCCGCTGCGCTACGAGGACCGCACTCGCGTCGTGCCGTTGGGGGAATTGCGCCCGGGGCAGCGTGCGGCGGTCGAGGGCGAGGTATTGCTCACGGAGATTGCGTTTCGCGGCCGGCGCCAACTGCTGTGCAGAATCGGCGACGGCTCGGGATCGCTGACGCTGCGGTTCTTCTATTTTACGGTTCAGCAGCAGGTGGGGTTGGCGCGCGGCGCACGCATCCGCTGCTTCGGCGAAGTTCGCCGCAGTCCGAAGGGCTTGGAGATGGTGCATCCGGAATATCGCCGTGTCGATCGAGAGGCGGCGGTCGCCGAGGAACACCTCACGCCGATATACCCCGGCACCGAGGGCATCACCCAGGGGCGGCTGCGCCAATTGGTACGCATGGCACTGGAGCAAATCAACGCGAGCAAGATCGAGGACTGGTTGCCCGCGGCCGTGCTCGCCGATTTGCGGTTGCCGAGCTTGCGCGAAGCGTTGCAGTACGTGCACCGGCCGCCGGCGGATGCGCCGGTGGACCTCTTGCTCGACTGGCGCCACCCTGCCCAGCGGCGGCTCGCGTTCGAGGAATTGCTGGCTCACCAGCTCTCGCTCAAGTTGCTGCGCCGGCGCATCCAGCAGGATCCTGGTTGGCCGCTGGCGGGCACCGGCGCGCTGAAGACCGCACTGCTCGCTGCACTGCCGTTTCGCCCCACGCGAGCGCAGCAGCGGGTGCTGAAGGAAATCGAGCAGGACCTCGAGCGTGCGACGCCGATGCTGCGCCTGGTGCAAGGCGATGTCGGCTGCGGCAAAACGCTCGTGGCCGCTCTTGCGGCCACTCAAGCCGTGCAGATGGGGCGACAAGTCGCCCTGATGGCGCCGACCGAATTGCTCGCCGATCAGCATGCACAAAATTTTCGGCGCTGGTTCGAGCCTCTTGGGGTCGAGGTGACCTTGTTGACCGGGCGGCAGACACGCTCCGCGCGCAGCGCCGCGCTCGAAAAGCTCCGGGCGGGCGCGGCGCCGATCGTCATCGGTACTCACGCACTGTTCCAGGAGGGCGTCGCCTTTTCCTCCCTCGTCCTGGTGATCGTCGATGAGCAGCATCGCTTCGGCGTGCACCAGCGTCTGTCGTTGCGCGAAAAGGGCGCTCATGGCGGTCACCAGCCGCACCAGCTCATCATGACCGCGACGCCGATACCGCGTACGTTGGCCATGACCGCATACGCGGATCTCGACGTATCGATCATCGATGAACTGCCGCCGGGAGGCGCGCCGGTAAAGACGGTGGTGCTGGCGGATGCGCGGCGCGATGAAGTGGTCATGCGCATCCGTACCGCCTGTCTGGAGGGTCGTCAGGCGTACTGGGTCTGTCCGCTCATCGACGAATCGGAAGAAATGCCGTATCAAGCGGCGGAAGAAACCGCGGCCGCGCTGGCCGAGGCCCTGCCCGAGCTCACCGTTGCCCTGGTGCACGGACGCATGCCGGCCGCCGGCAAGGA
>DASYNV010000325.1:0-8352 GCA_036008365.1 Steroidobacteraceae bacterium
CCCGGTGTTCGCCTTTAGAGCGCCGCGGCCTCACAGCTCAGCGGCGCTTTTTCTTTTGTGGCACCCATCGACCCCCGGCCGTTGAATTCGCCACCCTCCGACAGCAGTTACCCTATGCGCCCAATACTCTGGTGCCCCCGAGACCTCAAGGAGTGAAGCCGACGTGGACGGGTCCGAGACTGTGCTGGATGAACCCTGGGTGAACGCATCGGCGGAGGCGCCGTCGCGCTCGTTCGCGAGCGCCGCGGCCGAGGTGCGCACCCGAACACTGACCAACGGACTCACGCTGGTGGTCTGGCCGAATCACAACATTCCGAGCGTGGCGCTGCATAACTGGGTGCGGGTCGGCAGCCGCAACGAGCACGACGGCGGTACCGGGCTGGCGCATTTCTTCGAGCACATGATGTTCAACGGCACCGATAAGCGCGCCCGCGGGGAGTTCGATCGCCTGATGGAGGCACGAGGCGCCAGCAACAACGCTTTCACCTCGCAGGACGTCACGGTGTACCAGGATTGGTTTCCGAGTTCGGCGCTCGAGCTGGTGCTCGAGCTCGAGAGCGACCGGATCGCCAATCTGGCATTCGATCCAGCCGTGGTCGAGAACGAACGCAAGGTGGTGTATTCCGAGCGGCGGCTGCGGGTCGATGACAGCAATGCCGCGTTGCTCGATGAGCAGGTGCAGGCCAAGGCGTTCCAGGTTCATCCGTACCGCATTCCGACGATTGGCTGGCCGGCCGACATCGAGTCCTGGAATCTTGCCGACCTGCAGCAGTTCTATCGGACCTACTACGCCCCCAACAACTGCACGCTGATCCTGGTAGGCGATGTCGAGCCTGAGCGCGCATTCGCACTCGCGGAGCGTTACTTCGGCGCCATCCCGCGCGGCCACGCGCCGCCGGCCGTGAATGCACCCGAGCCCCCGCAGCGCGGCGAGCGCCAGGTGGTGCTCGAGCGGCCAGGGCAGAACCCGCTGCTGCAGCTTGCCTATCACGCCATCAGCGCCAGCGATCCGCGCCAGCCGGCGCTGAATCTGCTGCAGACCATCCTGGTCGGCGGCGACGCCAGTCGTCTGCACCGCTCACTGGTCGAAGAGCAGCGACTCGCGGTCGCGATCGGCGGCGGCTGGTCCGAGGGCTTCGATCCAAACCTGTTCGTGCTGCACGCAACCCTGCCCGAAGATGGCGGGCTCGAGCAATTGCGCGCGGCAGTCGATGCCGAGCTGGCGCGGCTGGTGCGCGACGGAGTCACCGAGGACGAACTGCGGCGCGCCAAGAATCTCGCCGCCGCCGATTTCTGGCGCGGTGTCGCGACCATCGACGGCAAAGCGCGGCTGCTCGGCGAGTACGCGGTGCTTCATGGCGATTACCGGCTGTTGTTCTGCGCACCCGAGCGCTACGAGTGCGCCACCCGCACCGAGGTGCTCGAGGTCGCGCGCACGGTCTTCGCCTCCGAGCGGCGCACGATCGGACTGCTGCGGCCGCAATCCGAGGTGCAGGCCGCGTGAAGATTCCAGCGCACCAGCGTTTCCAGCTCGAGAGCGGGGTCCGGCTGATCCTGCTGCCGCGGCATGAGGTGCCATTGATCGCCGTCGAAGCCGTGGTGCGCGGCGGCGCGCGACTCGACCCGCCGGACCGTGCGGGCGTTGCCAGCATCACCGCCGAGATGCTCACCCGCGGCGCGGGCGAGCGCGATGCGTTCGAATTTGTGGAAGCCGTCGAGGGCGCGGGCGGCAGTCTCGATGCCGCCAGCCACAGCGAGGCCATTCTACTGCACGGCCAGTTCCTGGCGCGTGATCGCGCGCTGCTGCTGGAGTTGCTCGCGGATGCGCTGCAGCGGCCGCGCTTCGACCCCGATGAGCTCGAGGGCGTGCGCGAGCGGCGCATCGAATTCATCAAGGCTGCCAAGGATTCCGAGCCGCAGAGCCTGATCGGCAGCTACGGCCGCGCGCTGCTGTTCCATGCACACCCCTTCGGTCAGCCGATCAGCGGCAGCGAACGCAGTCTGGCCGAGATCACGCCTGCGGAACTCGAGCGTTACCATCGCGAACAGATCGGCGCCGACCGGCTGACGCTGGTGTTCGGCGGTGATTTCGATCCGCGCGAACTGCTACCTGAGGTCGCCCGCGCGTTCGGCGGCTGGCGGCTGGCCGCCGCGCCGTTGCCGCCGTTGGCGGCGCCCGCGCGCGTGCACGGGCGACGCGTGCTGCTGGTGGATGCCCCCGGCTCGGCGCAGACCTACTTCTGGATCGGCAATACCGGCGTCGCGCGCGGTTACGCGCATCGGGCCGCGCTCGAGATCACCAATACGGCCTTCGGTGGCAGCTTCGGCTCGATGTTGATGCAGGCGCTGCGCATCAAGAGCGGGCTGACCTACTCGGCCGGTTCGAGCTTTCGCCGCGGCAGCGTGCCGGCCGAGTTCGCGATCAGCTCGTTCACGGAAGTTCAGAGCACGAGCCGCGCGCTCGAGATCGCACTCGAAACCCTCGACCGCCTCAAGCACCAGGGCGCCGACGCGCGCGCGCTCGACTCGGCGCGGAGCTACATCCAGGGGCAGTACCCGCTCAACTTCGAGACCGCGGCCGATTGGGCCGGGGCCCTGGCCGACCTCGATCTGCACGGGCTGCCGGAGAGTTACATCGATGACTATTCATCGGCGCTCGACCGGGTCGACGCGGTCCAGTCGCGCCAGGTCATCGATGAGGCGTTTCCCGATAGCCGTGATGTCGACATCGTGCTGATCGGCGATGCGGCGCGGATTCGTACCGAGGCGAGAGCCTTCGGGCCGCTGACCGAGCGAGCGCTCGCAGCCCCGGAGTTCGCCTGATGGCAGAGCCGCGCCCGCCATTCCGCGCCGATCACGTCGGCAGCTTCCTGAGACCCAAGCGACTGCTCGAGGCCCGCGGGCGCTTCGCGCGCGGCGAGATTCCCGCCGAGGCGCTGCGGGAAGTCGAGGATGGCGCGGTCCGCGAGATCGTCAATTTTCAGCAGGATCTGGGACTGCGCGGTATCACCGATGGCGAATTTCGTCGCACCTATTTTCATGTCGACTTCCTGACGCAGCTGGACGGCGTGGTCGAGAAAGGTGGGCTGCCGGTGAAGTTTCACAAGATCGGGGGCGAGCTCGATTACGCGCCGCCGGTGATGCAGGTGACCGAGCGCGTGCGGCGCTCGCATCCGATCCAGCGGCGCGACTTCGAGTTCCTGAAGTCGGTGACCAGCCAGACGCCGAAAGTCACGATTCCATCGCCGACGATGCTGCATTTCCGCGGCGGGCGCGCCGGCATCAGCCAGGCGGCCTATCCGGACCTCGAGGCCTTCTATGCCGATGTCGCCCAGGCCTACGCGCAGGAGATTGCCGATCTCGCGGCGGCGGGCTGCCACTACCTGCAACTCGACGACACCAACCTGGCTTATCTGTGCGATCCGGTACAGCGCGAGGCGGCGCGTGCGCGCGGCGACGATCCCGATGAGCTGCCGCTGCGCTACGCCCGGCTCATCAATGCCGCGATCGCGCAGCGGCCGCCCGGCATGCGGATCTGCATCCACCTGTGCCGCGGAAACTTCAAGAGCTCCTGGGCCGCGGAAGGCGGCTACGAGCCCGTGGCACGCGTGCTGTTCAACGAGCTCAATGTCGATGGCTACTTTCTCGAGTACGACGATGCGCGCTCGGGCGACTTCGAGCCGCTGCGGCACGTGCCGCGCGGCAAGCAGGTGGTGCTGGGGCTCGTGACCACCAAACTCAACCAGCTCGAGACCGTCGAGGAGCTCAAAAAACGCATCGATCAGGCCGAGCGCTACCTGGCGCTCGATCAGATATGCCTGTCGCCGCAGTGCGGCTTCTCGAGCACCGTGCACGGCAACGACGTCGCGGTCGCCATGCAGGCCAAGAAGCTCAAAGTCGTGGTCGATACGGCGCGCGCGATCTGGGGATATTAGACGAGAGCGCACGGCTCTCCGTAATTATGTTCATGCCTCGAGCCCGGCGACCGCCAGCGCCCAAAGGCACTCTATATAATTAAGAATTGATCGGCAATATAGCGTCGCAATCCTCGCTATAATTATCCACACAACGCCCAGCAGATCGCCCTCCGCGAGGGTAGAACCATCCCGCTCACGCTTAGCGGCAAAATTGGGGACGCCCTGTAAAGCGTTGATCTGTCGCGACGGTGATCAACCCCTACTCGGTCATGCTGGCCATGGATCTCTTCTCGTGCCGAATCATCGCCAGACAGCTGCTCGCCAAGCTGCGCCCGAAGTATTCGGGGACGCAATTGAATGCGATATCAAAGTGGCTGACGACGCTGGGCGTGCTGGCCCTCACCTTTGGCCCGACGGCACAGTCCGCTCAGCCGGTCCTCCAGCGCGGATACGACGCAGACGTATCCGGTGCGAACCTGGCGGAGACCACGCTCAATACGTCCAACGTCGGCCCGAACACGTTCGGCCTCGTGTTCAAGCTGCCCCTGGACGATGCCGTCTACGCCCAGCCCCTGTACGTGCCAAACGTTGCCATCCTGAACCAAGGGACGCACAACGTCGTGTACGTCGCGACCATGAGCGACACGCTCTACGCCTTCGACGCCGATGCCGGCGGCGCACCGCTCTGGTCGGTCAATTTCGCCAGCCTGGTCGGCGCGATGCCGGTGCCGATAGCCAACTTCGTGTTCTCGGGCAACAAGAACATCGTTGGCAACCTCGGCATCCTGAGCACGCCGGTGATCGATCCTTCCACCAACGTCCTGTATCTCGTCGCCTGCACGCTGGAGAACAACACGTTGGCATATCGGCTGCACGCCGTCGACATCACGACCGGCGCCGAGCCGTATGGCCCCGGCGTGCTGATCACGGGCAGTTACGGCTCGGCGACGTTCGTTGCGCGATACCAGACCCAGCGCGTTTCGCTGGTGCTCTCGGGCAACCAGGTCGTGTTCGGGTTCGGCCCGGTCGAATCGGAGTATCCCAACGGGTACACCGGGTGGGTGATGGCATACAACAGGCTCACGTTGCAGCAGAGCGGCATCTTCGCGACGGAGGCCACCGGCAATGGGGGCGCGGGTGTGTGGCAGTCTGGGCGTCCACCGGCGGTTGACAGCTCGGGCTACGTCTATGTATTCGCGGGCAATGCATTCGGTGACGGCTATGACGGCGTCAACAACTTCAGTGAAAGCGCACTCAAGCTCGATCCCGCAAATGGCCTGACGTTGATCGACTGGTTCACGCCCGGCAGCTGGAGCACGCTGGACGCGCAGGACCTCGACACCTCCGGCTCCGGGCCGATGCTGATCCCCGGCACCAGCCTGCTCGCCGGCGGTGGCAAGGCGGGCGACCTTTACGTGCTCAATACCGCCGATCTTGGCAAATACAACGCCACTGACAGCCAGATCGTGCAGGAGGAAAACATCACCGACGGAGGGGAGATTCACGGCGGTCCCGTGTACTGGCAGCGATCCGCCGCGAACGGCGGTCCATTGCTCTACAACTGGGGTGAATTGGACCCGCTCAAGGCGTACGCATTCAACGGAACGACGTTCGCGGCCAATCCCAGCACCCAGGGCAGCGGCAGCCAGATCTGGCCTGGGGGGATCCTCGCGCTGTCCGCCAACGGCGAACAAGCTGGCAGCGGCGTGCTGTGGGCTACGGTCGCGACGAGCGGCGACGCCCAAGACGATCCCTCGGTTCCGGGGGAGCTGCACGCCTTCGATGCCGGGAACATTTCCCAGGAATTGTGGAACTCAACGACGAATGCGTCGCGCGACGGATTCGGCAATTTTGCGAAATTCGTGCCGCCGCTGGTCGCAAACGGCAAGGTCTATGTGGCGACCCGGTCCAGTCAGTTGGCGGTCTACGGACTCGTGCTGACCTACAAGGTGTCGCCGACCTCTTTGGCATTTGGCAGCGAGATGACGAACGTCGCGAGTGCGCCGCTGTCGGTCACGGTGACGAATACCGGCGCGGTGTCGCTGCCCATCACGAGCATCACGCTCTCGACCCCGAGCCCGTTCTCGCAGACCAATACCTGCGGGACGTCGGTCGCGGTCGGAGCAAGCTGTATGGTCAGCGTGGTGTTCAATCCAACCTCGGCGGGGTCGGCGACGACGACGCTGAGCCTTAACGCCGGCGGCAGTGCTGGGACGCAGACCGTGGCGATCAGCGGAACCGGTGTGGTACCGACCTACAAGGTGTCGCCGACCTCGTTGGCATTTGGCAGCGAGATGGCGAACGTCGCGAGTGCGCCGCTGTCGGTCACGGTGACGAATACCGGCGCGGTGTCGCTGCCCATCACGAGCATCACGCTCTCGACCCCCAGCCCGTTCTCGCAGACCAATACCTGCGGGACGTCTGTCGCGGTCGGAGCAAGCTGTACGGTCAGCGTGGTGTTCAATCCAACATCGGTGGGGTCGGCGACGACGACGCTGAGCCTCAACGCCGGCGGAACAACGTCAACGGTCAACTTATCGGGGTATGGAAGTTTCAAGGTTGTTTTGACGGCTAGTTCCAATAGCGTGACGCTCGGTGTGCCAGTGACCTTGAAGTGGTCCAGCACGCCGGGCGCTACTTGTACGACCTCTGGTGGGATTAACGGAGACAATTGGACCGGGAAGCTTGCGGCCGGCGGAAGCCAATCTGTCTCGGAGGCAGCGACTGGAAATTACAACTACGTTTTGAATTGCATCGCACAGGGGGTCAGCGCGACTGCGACTGTGACCGTTGCGGTGACTCTGCCGACCGTCACGTTATCGGCAGCGCCAACCTCAATCACCGTCGGGCAGTCAGTAACCTTAACCTGGGCATCAGAAAATGCGGTCACGTGCGTAGCCAGCGGCGGGCAGTCGAGCGACGGGTGGGCCAATACCAGATCGACGAATGGCACAGCGACGGTGACGCCGAATGCTGCCGGAACGATTACCTACACCATGACTTGTTCGTCCGGTCCGAAGTCCGCCCAGTCAATCGCACAGGTCATCGCATCCAGCCCGCCAAGCTCTACAGGCGGCGGCGGCGGCGGCGGCGGCGGTGGCGGCGCGTTTGATGCGATTTCATTGTTGTCTTTATTGGCGATGATTGGGTTGCGACAACGACGCAGATTAGGGACCGCCTCCCTTCGCAAGCCAGTCGGATTCCTCGGTGGTGTTGACCCGCTCGAGCACGGCGTTGCGGTACGGGAAGCGCCCGAAGCGCGCGATGGTGTCGCGATGCTCGATGGCCGCCTTGAGCGCTTCGTCGAAGGTCGTGCGCAGCTCGCTCGGTGCCTCGTCGTGCAGCCGGCGAAACGCGGCCACTGACTCCTCCTGCACGTCGAGCGATTCGGCGTGTTGCAGCGGCATATAAAAGAAGATGCGCTCGACCGGATCGAGCGCCGCATCGGCGCCGATCATCATCCCCGAGACACTCAATGTCAGTGCCCGGTGGTCGTTGGCGTAGGCGTGCGTACTGCTGCGATAGAAATGGCGCGAGAACTGATCCAGCAGCAGGATCAAGGCCAGCCGGCGCCGCGGACTCGAGTCCCAGGCGGCCAGCTCGCCGCTCTCGGCCGCCCGCATGGTGTCGTGGAAGCGATCGCGGATCAGCTCATCGGCCTGCGGGATCAGCTCTGGCGCCGCGTGCGCCCCGAACCAGAGACGGGTGTGGTGCTGAATCGAGACGGCAGTGTAGGGCCGCGGTCCGAACCAGTAGAGCAGGATGTCCTGGGCGCGCGCGATGGAAGCCATGGGTCACCGCGCCGCGGCTCACTCGCGCAGGCTTTCGAGATAGCACTGTGCCAGGCCAGACAGGCGTTTGCGCGCCAGCGCGCAGGCCTTGGGCGCATCGACGATGTGCTCCAGCGGCCCAGTGACCAGCATGCGCCGCACCGCCGGGTCGCGTGCCGAGACGCGTGCCATCTTGTTCAGGACGGTAAAGCCGCGATAAATCTTGTCGCGCGGGGTTCGATTGGATTCGATGGAACGGGCCAGATACTGGCCGAAGCGGCTGTAGAGGAAGTAGTCGTCGTTCCCGCAATGGAAGCGGGCCTCGGCGAAAAAATCGGGAAAGTTCTTTTCGAGGTACTGATTCACGTGATGAAGACGGGGCAGAGGTTCGCTGGCAGCGGACGCTTTGGACTTCTTCATTGCCTTTGTTTCACACCTCCGTGGGTCGCAACGCGCGCGCACCATAGGACACAACGTGCGGCGATGCAATAGTCCGGCGCACAGATCGGGGACAATCGGAGCGTGGGTGGGATCAGTAGGCCTTGCCGTGCAGGAACACCAACCCTAAGGTCTTGAACAGGATCCGCAGGTCGAGCGACAGCGACCAGTTGCGCAGGTACTCGAGATCGTACTCGACGCGTAGCCGCATCTGCTCGACCGCGGGA
>DASYNV010000326.1:0-6774 GCA_036008365.1 Steroidobacteraceae bacterium
TTGCCGAGCACGAGCTCGGTGGGCGCCGTTGGCGAGGTCAGCAGCAATTCGAGCGTACCGGCGCGTCGCTCCTCGGCCCAGGCGCGCATGGTCAGCGCTGCGACCAGGAAAATCAGCAGAACCGGCATCCACTGGAACAGCGGCCGCACGTCCGCCAGGTTGCGCTCGAAGAAGGTCGCGACCCAGAAGAAGATAAAGAGCGTCGCACCGAGAAAGGCGGCCAGGAACAGAAATGCCGCGGGCGATGCGAAGAACCCGGTCAGCTCCTTACCGGCGATCTTGAGAATCTTACGCAGCATCGCCTTTCTCCGGCTCAGTCACCGCCGTGTTGATCTGCGCGAACACGGTCTCGAGCGTGCGCCGCTCGCGGCTCAGGCCGTAGAGCGCGAAGCCGGCACGGAATGCCGCCGCGCTGAGTGCCGGCGCGACCGCCTCGTCGGCCTGCACCGCGTAACGGTAGCGCCCATCGGCGGCATCGAGCAGCTTCACCGCTGCCACACCGTCGACCGCCTGCAGTATCGGCCGCACGACCGGCTCGTCGCGATCGAGCGTGATCAGCAGCCGCGTGTCGCGCTGCAATTCATCGAGGCGTGCATCGACCGCCATGCGCCCGGCGCGCAGGATCAGCACGCGCTGACAGACCGCCTGCACCTCCTGCAGGATGTGAGTCGAGACGATCACGGTCGCCGATCGCGACAGATCGCGGATCAAGGCGCGCATGTGCAGGATCTGAGTCGGATCGAGTCCGTTGGTCGGCTCATCGAGAATCACGATGTCGGGGTTGTGCAGGATCGCCTGCGCGACGCCGACGCGCTGACGGTAGCCGCGCGAGAGCGTCTGGATCGGCTCCGTGGCCTTGTCGCGCAGTTCGGTGCGACGGATGGCCGTCGCCACGGCGTGGGCGCGCTGCACCGACGGCAGATCGTGCAGCAGGGCCTGGTATTCCAGGAATTCGATGACCGTCATCTCCGGCCAGGCCGGGCAGTTCTCGGGCAGATAGCCGATTCGCCGCTGGATCGCCGCCAAATCCGGGCCGATCTCGAGCTGCTCGATCCGGATCGAGCCGCTGGTGGGCTCGAGAAAACCGGTCAACATCTTCATGATGGTGGTCTTGCCGGCCCCGTTGGGCCCCAGAAGTCCCACCACCTCACCGCGCGCGATGCTGAAGCTGACATCGTCGACGGCCAGAAAATCGCCGTAGCGCCGGGTCAAATGCTCAATCGTGATCATCTGCAGGTCCCGTACCTTTGCGCGCGCAAATTTACCAAAGGGTGGTTGACGGTTGTCAATCACCCTCGCGCACGGGCGGTGTCGACGGCTTCGACCGCGGTGCGTGCCGAAGGTTGCATGGCGGAGCGTCCGACCCGTTCACGGAGATGCAGCGGTAGCAGCCCGTTCGAGCTCCTCGCTCGCCTGCATCCAACCTGCCTCGGCGGCGGCCATCGAGCTCGCCACACGGGCGCGTTCCCTGGCGAGCAGCGTGATGCGTGTGGCATCGTTGCTCTCGGTCGCCTGCAGCAGCTGGCGCTCGAGTTTTGCGGCCTCCACGCTCAGATGCTCCACCTGCCGCTCATATTCTGCCGCTTTGGCGCGTAGCGGACCCAAAGCGGCGCGCCGTCGCGCCTCGGCGCGCTTGCGCTGCTTGCGCGTATCGGCCGACTGCTCACGCGCAGCCGCTGCGCGCGCCACGGGCTGCGGCGGCGGCGTGGATGCCGGCGCCTGGGCCTGTGCAGCGGCTCCCGGCAGATTGCTCCCGAGCCAGCGCGCGTAGTCCTCGAGATCGCCGTCGAACGGCTGCGCCCGGCCATTGGCCACCAGCCGGAATTCGTCGGCGACGGTGCGCAGCAGATGCCGGTCATGCGATACCAGCACCACCGCGCCCTCATAGTCCTGCAGCGCGACGCTCAGCGCTTGGCGCATTTCCAGATCGAGGTGGTTGGTCGGCTCATCGAGCAGCAGCAGGTTCGGTCGCCGGTAGGCCACGAGCGCCAGCACCAGGCGCGCCTTCTCGCCGCCCGAGAACGGTTCGACGGGCTCGAACACGCGATCGCCGCGAAAGCCGAAGCCGGCCAGAAAATCGCGCAGATCCTGTTCCGCGGCGCGCCCGTTGCCGCCGCGCAGTGTCTCGTCGAGCTCCTGCAGCTGCTGGAAAGGTGACTGGTTCAACAGCAGCTGTTCGAGCTGGTGCTGGGCAAAGTAGCCGAGCTTCAGATCCCGCGCCTCGGTGCGCACGCCCGCGAGCGCGGGCAGCTCGCCGGCCAGCAGCTTCATGAGCGTCGACTTGCCGGCGCCGTTGCGCCCGAGCAGCGCGACCCGATCGCCGGGCGCGATAGTGAAATTCAGTCCCTCGATGACGCGATGCCCGCCGTAGCCGGCGGCCTGGTCCTCGAGCGCCAGCAGCGGCCGCGGCAGCTTGGCGGGGGTCGCGAACGAAAACTCGAACGGCGAGTCGACATGCGCCGGCGCGATGCGCTGCATGCGCTCGAGCGCCTTGAGACGGCTCTGCGCCTGGCGGGCCTTGCTGGCCTTGGCGCGGAAGCGCTCGACGAACGATTCCATGTGCCGGATCTCGCGCTGCTGGCGCGCGTACAGCGCCGACTGCTCGGCGAGTTCGCTGGCGCGCTGCGTCTCGAAGGCCGAATAATTGCCGCGATAGGCATGTGCGTGGCCATGCTCGAGATTGACGATGCGGTCGGTGACGCGGTCGAGGAACTCGCGGTCGTGGGCAATCAGCAGCAAAGTGCCTGGATAATCGCGTAGCCAGACTTCGAGCCACAGGATCGCATCGAGATCGAGGTGATTGGTCGGCTCATCGAGCAGCAGCAGGTCCGAGCGGCACATGAGCGCCTGCGCGACATTGAGGCGCACGCGCCAGCCGCCGGAAAACGCGCGTACCGGACGTTCCTCGTCGGCGCCGGTGAATCCAAGTCCGTGCAGCAGCTGCGCGCCGCGCGCGCGCGCATCGTAGCCGCCGATCGCGGCATAGCGGCCATGCAGCTCGCCCAGGCGCAGACCGTCGTCGGCCTGCTCGGCTTCGTGCAGCTGCCGCTCGATCGCGCGCAGTTCGGCATCGCCATCGACTACGAAATCGAGCGCCGCGCGGTCGCTAGCGGCCAGTTCCTGCGACACGTGTGCCAGTTGCAGCTGCGAGGGCATGTCGAAACTGCCGGCCTCGGGCTGGATTTCGCCGCGCACCAGCGACAGCAGACTCGACTTGCCGCTGCCGTTCTCGCCGGTAATGCCGATCTTCTCGCCGCGATACAGGCTGAAGGTGGCGCCGCTGAACAGCACCCGCTTGCCGCGGCGAATACTGAGGTCATTGAAATTGAGCATTTCCGGAGCGCATCAGTGCCTGGGGGCGCATGGTGAAAAAAAACCCGGCGTCCACGAAC
Organism: Steroidobacteraceae bacterium; assembly: GCA_036008365.1. Taxonomy (GTDB): domain Bacteria; phylum Pseudomonadota; class Gammaproteobacteria; order Steroidobacterales; family Steroidobacteraceae; genus FEN-1191. The sequence goes on from DASYNV010000326.1 coordinate 3,393, forward strand.
ATCGCTGTTCGCGCGACGCCGGGGTATTTTCAGTAGGGAGTGCCGGCAGGCCCTAGCCCGCCGCGCTCTCCTCTTCGCTGACCGGCGAGTCTTCCATCTCGCCGACTGCGCCGCCCACGTCCATGAAGCTGCGCCGTCCGCTATCGTCGAACTTGCGCCGGCGGTGTGCATGGGCCGCGAAGCCCGTGCCCGCCGGTATCAGCCGGCCGACGATGACGTTTTCCTTCAGGCCGCGCAGATCGTCCTTGAGTCCGCGCACCGCGGCTTCGGTCAGCACGCGCGTGGTCTCCTGGAACGAAGCCGCCGAGATAAACGACTCGGTGGCCAGCGACGCCTTGGTGATGCCGAGCAGTACCGGCTGCAGACGCGCCGCCTGCTTGCCGTCGGTCTCGACCTTGTCGTTGATGTCGAGCGCACGCGAGCGATCGATCTGCTCACCGCGCAGCAGCGTGGTCTCGCCGATCGACACGACCTCGGTCTTGCGCAGCATCTGCCGGATGATGACCTCGATGTGCTTGTCGTTGATCTTCACGCCCTGCAGACGGTAGACGTCCTGGATCTCGCGCACCAGGTAGTTCGCCAGCGCCTCGACGCCCTGCAGGCGCAGGATGTCGTGCGGATTCGGCTCGCCATCGGCGATCACCTCACCGCGCTCGACCGTCTCGCCCTCGAACACATTGAGCTGGCGCCACTTCGGAATCAGCTCCTCGTACTTCTCGCCGTCATCGCTCGTGATCACGAGACGCCGCTTGCCCTTGGTCTCCTTGCCGAAGCTGACCGTGCCGGTCTTCTCCGCCAGGATGGCCGGGTCCTTCGGCTTGCGCGCTTCGAACAGATCCGCGACCCGCGGCAGACCGCCGGTGATGTCGCGAGTTTTCGAAGACTCCTGCGGGATGCGCGCGATGATGTCGCCGATCGAGACCTTGGCCCCATCCTCGAGGTTGATCAACGCGCCCGCCGGCAGCGTGTACACGGCCGGAATCGCCGTATTGGCAAACGTGACTTCCTTGCCCTTAGCATTGAGCAGCTTGATGGTCGGCTTCAGATCCTTGCCGCCGCGCTGCTTGGCGTCCATGACCACGGTCGAGGACAGGCCCGTGACCTCATCGACCTGGGTCGCAACGGTCATGCCGTCGACGAAGTCCTGGAACTTGATGAATCCCGCGACTTCCGTGACCACCGGGTGTGTGTGCGGATCCCAGGTCGCGACCACCTGGCCACCTTGCACGGTCGCGCCTTCCTTGGCGGAAATGGTGGCGCCGTACGGGATCTTGTAGCGCTCGCGCTCGCGGCCGAATTCATCGACCACGCCGATTTCGCCCGAGCGTGACACTGCCACCAGGTGGCCCTTCTCGTGCTCCACGGTCTTGATGTGATGAAAGCGCAGCGTGCCCTTGTTGCGGATCTCGACGCTGCTGGCGGCCGCGGCCCGCGAGGCCGCGCCACCGATGTGGAAGGTGCGCATGGTCAGCTGCGTGCCGGGCTCGCCGATCGACTGCGCCGCGATCACGCCGACCGCCTCACCGATGTTGATGAGCCGGCCGCGCGCCAGATCGCGCCCGTAGCACTTGCCGCATACGCCGTAGCGCGTCTGGCAGGTGATCGGCGAGCGCACGTCGATCTGATCGACGCCTTCCTGCTCGAGCAATCGCACCAGGCCCTCATCCAGCAGCGTACCGGCAGGGACCAGCACCTCGTCCTTGCCCGGCTTGTGCACGTCGGTGGCCGTCACCCGGCCGAGCACGCGCTCGCCGAGGCCTTCGACCACGTCGCCGCCTTCGACCAGCGGCGCCATGACCAGGCCATTGACGGTGCCGCAGTCTTCCTCGGTCACGACCAGGTCCTGTGCCACATCGACCAGCCGGCGCGTCAGGTAGCCCGAGTTCGCGGTCTTGAGTGCCGTATCGGCCAGACCCTTGCGCGCGCCGTGCGTGGAAATGAAGTACTGCAGCACGTTGAGACCTTCACGGAAGTTGGCCGTGATCGGGGTCTCGATGATCGAGCCGTCGGGCTTGGCCATGAGGCCGCGCATGCCCGCGAGCTGGCGGATCTGGGCCGCGGAGCCCCGCGCGCCCGAGTCGGCCATCATGAAGATCGAATTGAACGACTTCTGCCGCTGCTTGACGCCGCGGCTGTCGGTCGCCTCCTCGGTGCCGAGCTTCTCCATCATCGCCTTGGCAACCTGATCGTTGGCACGCGACCAGATGTCGACGACTTTGTTGTAGCGCTCACCGTTGGTGACCAGGCCCGATGCGTACTGATCCTGGATCTCCTTGACCTCGCGGTCGGCCGCCGCGACCAGCTTGGTCTTCTGCTCCGGGATGACGATATCGTCGATGCCGAAGGACACCGCCGAACGGGTCGCATAGTGGAAGCCCATGTACATGAGCTGGTCGGCGAACACCACGGTCTCCTTCAGACCGAGTGCCCGATAGCAGGCATTGATGCAGGCCGAGATGGCCTTCTTGGTCATGTCCTGATTGATGATGTCGAACGACAGCCCGCGCGGCAGGATCTCGGACAGCAGCGCCCGGCCGACGGTGGTCGCGATCAGCCGGCGGCGCGGCTTGAGCTCGCCATCCTCCTGCACGTATTCGCGCAGACGCACCTTGACCTTGGCCTGCAGATCCACCGTACGGCTCTCATAGGCGCGGTGCGCCTCCTGCACGTCGGCAAAGAACATGCCCTCGCCGCTCGCACCGACGCGCTCGCGCGTCAGGTAGTAGAGCCCGAGCACCACGTCCTGTGACGGCACGATGATCGGATCGCCATTGGCGGGCGAGAGAATGTTGTTCGACGACATCATCAGTGCGCGCGCTTCGAGCTGCGCTTCGAGCGACAGCGGCACGTGCACGGCCATCTGGTCGCCGTCGAAGTCGGCGTTAAAGGCGGTGCAGACCAGCGGGTGCAGCTGGATCGCCTTGCCCTCGATCAGCACCGGCTCGAAGGCCTGGATGCCCAGACGATGCAGTGTCGGTGCGCGATTGAGCAGCACCGGGTGCTCGCGGATGACCTCCTCGAGGATGTCCCATACCTCCGGTCCCTCGCGCTCGACCAGGCGCTTCGCGGCCTTGATGGTCGAGGCCTCACCACGCAGCTGTAGCTTGTGAAAGATGAAGGGCTTGAACAGCTCCAGCGCCATCTTCTTCGGCAGACCGCACTGATGCAGCTTCAACTCCGGACCAACCACGATCACGGAACGGCCGGAATAATCGACGCGCTTACCAAGCAGGTTCTGACGGAAACGGCCCTGCTTGCCTTTAAGCGTATCGGAGAGCGATTTCAGCGGACGGTTGTTGGCGCCACGCAGTACGCGGCCGCGGCGGCCGTTGTCGAACAATGCGTCGACCGCTTCCTGCAGCATGCGCTTCTCGTTGCGAAC
>DASYNV010000327.1:0-2808 GCA_036008365.1 Steroidobacteraceae bacterium
TGGTCCAGAAAATTACGCATCTGCGCCGCCATGTTGCCGAAACGCGTGGGCGTGCCGAAGATGATCGCGTCGTATTGATCGAGCTCGTCCGGCAGGGCCACCGCCGCCGGTTGGTCCAGGCGGTAACCGTAGGCCTTCGCCAGTTCGGCCGGCACGGTCTCCGGCACCCGCTTGACGACAACGCGCGTGCCGGCCACCCGGCTTGCCCCTTCGGCTTGCGCCTGTGCCATCGCTTCAATGTGCCCAAAGCTGCTGTAGTAGACAACGAGAACGCTGGACACGACTCACCTCGTTACGTAATGGCTGCGGCTGACTCGCGCATGCGGCGTGGCGCGCCAGAAAGGCCGCGAGCAGAAGCTAGAGATGCCTGCAGACGGCACGGATGTTTCGTATATCGAAACATGTTTCGCTTTTAGGTTACGGGCGGCAAGGCTCCGACGTCAAATCACGGCCGCCGAACCTGCGCCCGCCGACAGCGGTTCAGATCTGTGCGCTCAGCGCCAGCCAGGGGACGATGACAAGATCGGTGGAGATCTGACGGCTGACCTGCTGCAGCATGCTCAGACGCTCGCGAACCAGTTTGCTGCGGCTGATGCGCCGCGAATGGCTCGAGCTGTTGAGCGCGGCGACCACGCGGCCCTGTTGATCAAGTACCGGCACGGCCAAGGCGATCACGCCGTAGGCCAGCTCGTCCTCGACCACCGAATAGCCCGTGCGGCGGCACTCATCGATCAGGGCGCGCAGCTTGGCAACGTCGGTGACCGTGCGATCGGTTAGCGCCTCCAGGCGGGCGGACTCGAAGTAGCGTTTCAGCCGGTCCACACTCACGCCCGCGAGCAGCACCCGCCCGGTCGATGTCGCGTGCGCCGGAAAGCGGCTGCCCACGTGCGCCTCCAGGCGCACCAGCGTGCGCACCGAGGCGCGCGCGACGTAAACGATCTCCACGCCATCGAGCACGCACAGCGCCGCGGAGTCGCTGGTGTTGCGCGCCAGCTCCTCCAGATGGGTGCGCGTGACCTGCTCGATGTTCATCGAGTCGAGGTAGGCCGCCCCGAGCTCGAGCACCTTCGGGCGCAGTAGAAAATTGCGCCCGTTGCGCGTCACGTAGCCGCCTTCCTCGAGTGTCAACAGGCAGCGCCGCGCGGTGGCCGCGGGCATCTGCGCGCTGCGCGCGATGTCGCTTAAGGAAAGCGCCGCGTGCTCGCGCGTGAACGCGCGGATCACGGCCAGGCCCTTCGCCAGTCCTCCCATCGCCTCGCGACGGCGCGTTGTGCTCTTGCGACGCATGCGGTGCGAGTCTATTTCGATATCCGAAAAACCGAAAGGGAGCGCGAGCGCGCGTTGACAAGATGTCCGCCGTTGCCCCACAGTATGTTTCGCATATCGACGCTGTATTCGCTATACGAAAAGTCCCGGGGGCGCCTTGAAGATCGGTCGTCAGGATCAGCGCAGTTCTGCGATCTCCACTTCGAACGAGCACACCATCGTGGTTCGCGGACGCGAGAGCCGCATGACGCTCGCCGCGGCGCCCGAGGCGCTGCAGGGCGCGGTCGCGGCGGGCATCCTGGGTTGCGGCTCGGTGGTGCTGGGTTCCGCCGAGGCCGCCGGACAGTTTCTGGCCGAGATCGCCTCGCAGGCGGCGAACGGCGGCGCCGTGGAGGCCGCCGTCGGCAAGGTGGTCGGCGAGTACCGGGCTGCAAATCGCGCAATCCCGGGTTACGGGCACCCGCTGCACAAGGGACAGGATCCGCGCGCGCGGCGACTGTTTGAGGTCGCCGCCGAGGCCGGTACCTCCGGACGGCACGTCGAAATCGCGCGCTCGGTTGAGCGGCAGTTGCCGCAGCTGGTCGGCCGCACGCTGGCGATCAACGTCTCAGGTGCGATCCCCGCGGTACTGCTCGATGCCGGCTATCCGCTGCGCGCGCTCAAGGGCATTCCGATTCTGGCGCGCACCGCGAGTCTGATTGCGCATCTGCTCGAGGAGCAGCAGCGGCCGATTGGCTTCGTGCTCTCGCACGCCGCGGTCCAGGCGATCGACTACGACGGCAGCGCGCCGGCCGACTTCGTGCCGAGCGCCAACAGCTCAGCACCGGAGACGACAGCATGATCGGCACTCTCTCCGGGATACGTGTCGTGGAACAGGGCACCTTCATCACCGGTCCGTGCGCCGGCATGATGCTTGCGGACCTCGGCGCTGACGTCATCAAGGTCGAAAGTCCCGACGGCGATCCGTATCGTGCCTACCAGAGCGGCCAGTATTCGCCGCATTTCCAGGCCTACAACCGCAACAAGCGCAGCCTGGTGCTGAATCTCAAGGACGCGCGCGATCACGAGTTGTTCGACGGACTGATCCGTGAAGCCGACGTCTTCATCCAGAATTTCCGGCCCGGCACCGCCGATCGGCTCGGCATGGGTCATGCGCGCCTGCACACGCTCAACTCGCGGCTGGTGTACTGCTCGATCAGCGGATTCGGGTCCAGCGGACCCTACACCGATCGGCCGAGCTACGACTCGGTCGCGCAGGCGTTGAGCGGCTTCCTGAGCGTGGTCGTGGACTATCAGCGTCCGCAGTTCCTGGGGCCCGCGCTCGCCGACGCGATCACCGGTCTGTATGCGGCCTATGGCGTGCTCGGTGCGCTGATCGAGCGCGGCCGCACCGGCCGCGGCCGCCTGGTCGAGGTCTCGATGCTCGAGGCCATGGCGCATTTCGCGGTTGAGCCCTTCGCCGCCTACTTTGCGCTCGGTGAAACGCCGACCTCGGCGGACCGGCCGCGACTGGCCCAGGCCTACATCCTGCACACCGCCGAC
>DASYNV010000328.1:0-13292 GCA_036008365.1 Steroidobacteraceae bacterium
ATGCCACCACGTGCTGATCGTAGGTGACGATGCCGTTGAATTCCTCGAGCAGATTGAACACGACCTCGGGCTTCCAATCGAGCAGCGCGGAGCGCAGCTCGGTCAGCGAATCCAGCACGCCAAGCGTCTGCACTTCGTGGCCCGAGGCGCGCAGCGTCGAGACGACGTCGTACTCGGTGCGCCACTCGTCGATTTCCTTGGCGCTGTAGCCCTCGAGGCTTTGCGGCGGCAGCAGGCTGCTGTGCACAACGACCAGGGTACGCAGCGACTTCATGCACGCAGGCGCAGCCCGGGGCTGCGCATGTACACCCGCACCAGTCTGCGCAGCATGATGCGCGTGGCGCGCAGGGCATCGCGCTGTCGGCCGTGCACGTACAGCCGCAGGCGTGCGCTGCGATCGATGGCGATGCGCAGCACCTGGTGCGCCACGTAGCGATCCACGCCGGTGTCGCAGATGATGGTGCTGCGCAGTCGCGCCTTGTGGGCACGCAGCAGGCTCGCCGCGCTCAGCGGACGGCGCCCGGGTTCGGTGTGGAACACGCGGCTCAGCAGCCGGTCGGCCAGCAGACCACGGCGGCTGCGCTCGCGCGCGAGCTTGCTGCGGTAGTACTGCGCCAGCGTGCGCTGATTGTCCTTGAGCGGCTCTACGTGTGCCCGGGAGCGTACCGGCGGGCTATCGCCGGCGACTTCGCCCGCGAACTGCTGCACGAAGCGCAGCTTGCGCAGCGCCGGCCAGGCGGCGTAGCGCCGCTGCCAGCCCGAGCGCGGCGTGAGCCAGACCGCGAAAGTCTCGGCGAAATCCTCGGTCGGATGGCTCTGCGCATACCACTCGCCCAGATGCTGCACGTGATGGCGGCTCGCCGGGCGCGCGCGGTAGCGCGCGCGATACGGCCGCGAGGCGGGTCCGAACAGCGTGCGCCAATGGGCCCGGCGGCGCAGACGGTAAGCCGAGTCAATCGCGTGGCCGGCCTCGTGGCGCAGGATGCGCATGAACCAGTTGACGTTGCCGCCCTCGACTTCGCGCGTCATCTTGCGCTCGAGCCGCATCAGGCGCGGGTGTGCCAGGTAGAACGGCACCGCAATGCCCGGCACGCCATCGGGCGAGAACCATTCCTCGGACAGCCACACGTGCGGGCGAAACCGGATGCCGCGCTCGTTGAGCTCGCTGTACAGCCGGTCGACGTGACGCTTGAGTGGCGAGCGCTGCAGATCGAGCTGCAGATCGCACATGCGCAGCCCGAGCAGCTGCTCGTCGCTGAGCTGGGTCCAGGGAAGCCGCCGCGTTCGCAGGGCGGCTGGACGGCGCGGATTCAACAGGCTCGCGGGCATCGCCAGACTCTAACCAATCGGCGCGCCGCTGTCCGCCCCTAGCGGGTCTCGCGCGCCGGCTGGGAGTCGCTCTGGCGCTGGCGCGCCCAGAGGCGGATGAATTCGGCCTGCTCCGAGTTTTGCGGTATCTTGGGCCAGGTCGAGGAGCGCGCGCTCTGACGCCATAACTGATTGAGCTGCTTCAGGGCCTCGGCGCCATCGAGGCCCTGCTCGGCCAGGTAGCAGCCGATCACAGTACCGGTGCGGCCGATGCCTGCCCGGCAGTGCACGTAGATCTTGCGCCCACCGGCCAGCATGGCCCGCAGGTGCATCTGAATGGCGCGCATTTCCGCCAGATCCAGCGGCACGCGCGTATCGATGATCGGTCGGCGCAGATAGTGCACGTGCCCGGGCAGCAGCGAGCGGTACTCCGGGCGTTCGCCAGCCTCGGTCAGATCGACGAAGGAGTCGATACCCGCCCGCAGCAGCAGGCGCAGTCGCTGGCGCGTCTCGGCCGGATGCTCGGCACAGGGATATTCACCGGCCAGGAGGATCCCCGGCAACACCCAGTAGCTGTTCGGCAGCGGCCGATTCATGCCGGCTCGGCTGCGCGCACCGCCGGGGCAGGCGCGCGCAGTGCGGCGAAATCGAACAGCCGCGTGTCGGCCAGCGTCCCGGGCTCGACCTGCCGCAGGGCCGAGAAGATCGACTGGATCCGGCCCGGGCGTTCGAGCTCCCACGCTGCCAGCATCTGCTTGACGGCCTGACGCTGCAGATTCGGTTGCGAGCCGCAGAGTGCGCACGGGATCAGCGGGAAGCGCATCCCTGAGGCGTAGCGCGCGATATCACGCTCGGCGATGTAGGCCAGCGGACGTATGACGATGTGGCGACCGTCTTCCGAGCGCAGCTTGGGCGCCATGGCCTTGAGCCGGCCGGCGTGGAACAGATTCAGGAACAGGGTTTCGACGATATCGTCGCGATGATGTCCGAGTGCGATCTTGCTGATGCCGTTCTCGCTCGCGAAGTGGTAGAGCGCGCCGCGCCGCAGCCGCGAGCACAGGCCGCACATCGTGCGTCCCTGCGGGATCACGCGCTTCACCACGCGGTAGGTATCCTGCTCGATGATGTGATAGGGCACCCCGATCGATTCGAGATATTGCGGCAGCACCCGGGCCGGAAAGCCGGGCTGCTTCTGATCCAGATTCACGGCGATCAGCTCGAACCGGACCGGCGCGCTGCGCTGAAGCGAGCGCAGCAGGTCGAGCATCGTGTACGAGTCCTTGCCGCCCGACAGGCAGACCATGACGCGATCGCCGCGCTCGATCATGCGAAAGTCATCGATGGCCTTGCCTGCGAGCCCGCGCAAACGCGCGCCGAGGCGCTTGAGGGTGGCGCTGCCGCCGCTCATGGCGCGCCCTCCAGAAACTTGCTCTCGAGATAGCGCAGCAACGCAGCGGCAGACAGCGGCTGTCCGGTGGCCTGCTTCATGAGCTCGTTGACCGGGACCTTGGCGCCCATGGAATGCACATTCTCGCGCAGCCAGCTGAACAGACCCTCGAATTCGCCGCGCGAGATCTGCGCCTCGAGCTCGGGCACACCGTTGCGCAGGCTCTCCCAGAGCTGCGCCGCGATGACCGCACCGAGCGCATACGATGGAAAATAACCGAACGAGCCGAGTGCCCAGTGGATGTCCTGCAGGCAGCCATCGGCGGCGCCGGTCGGGCGCACCTCGAGCCGCTGCTCCATCCCTAAGCTCCAGGCTTCGGGCAGATCGCGCACCTTGAGCTCTCCCGCGAGCATTTTCTTTTCGAGCTCGTGGCGCAGAAGGATGTGCAGCGGGTAGGTCAGCTCGTCGGCATCGACGCGGATCAGGCTGCGCCGCGCGTGCGTCAACCGGCGGTACAGATTCTCCGGCTCCCACTCCGGTCCGCTGACGCCGAAATGCTTCTCGAGCAGCGGCCGCAGGTAGCTCAAGAATGCACGGCTGCGACCGACCAGCATCTCGAGCAGCAGCGACTGGCTTTCCTCCAGCGCCATGCCGCGGTCGCGCCCGACCGGCTGGTCGCGCCAGGCCTGCGGCAGTCCGAGGTCGTACATCGCGTGCCCGGTTTCGTGCATGGCCCCGAGCAGGCCCGAGAACACGTCGACGTTGTCGAAGCGCGTCGTGACGCGAATGTCGCCCGGCACACCTTCGGTGAACGGATGCTCGCTCTCATCGAGGCGGCCGCGATCGAAGGGGAAACCGATGGCGCGCATGACCTCGAGCACCAGCGCGCGCTGCTTGCCGAGCGCGAACTTGCCGTTGAGCGGCAGGAACGGACGCTCGGCCTGCAGGCTCAGCACCTCGCGGATCAGAGTCGGCAGCCGGCGCGAGAGCGCCTTGAAGATGACGTCGATATCGGCCGTGGCAATGCCGGGCGAGAACTCGTCCACCAGCGCATCGTAGGGCGCGAGCCCGAGTGCCTGGCCGAGCAGAGCCGCCTTGTCGCGCACCAGGTGCACGACCTCCTCGAGATGCGGCGCAAACAGCTCGAAGTTGTTCTCGCGCCGCGCTTCGGCCCAGTGCACTTCGGCGCGCGAGGTCGCGCGCGCCAGCCGCGTGATCAGCGATACCGGCGTCGCGATGGCGTGATCGCGCGCGCGCCGCATCTCGCGCAAGTTCGCAAGCTGCCAGTCCTCGAGGCCGGCCGCATTGGCCTGCGCCCGATCGAGCAGCCGCGTGATCTTGGGCGCCGTCAGCAGCGCATGGGTCTCGGTCTCGAGCGCCGCCAGCTGCTCGCCGCGCACGTCGGCACTGCCGCGCGGCATCATCACGGCCGCATCCCAGCGCAGCAGCGCCAGCGCGCCATGGAAGGCGTGCAGACGGCGCCATTCCTGCTCGAGCTGTGTGTAGGGAGGGGTGGACATGGTCTACTGCCGGAAGCGCCATTTTAGCAGTTTGACCGGCCCGGCCCCCGCACCGTGCGCGGCGAGCACACTTGCCTATTGCTGCGAGTTGTGCCGCGGCCAGCCGGCCGCGCACAGATGCCAGCGCGCGCACCAGTGCGGCCAATCGGACGCGATCATCCCGGCCCCGAGTGACAGGGCGAGCAGCAGCAGCAGCGTCAGGTAAACGGCCATGGCGCGCATAACGGTCATCATAATCGGTAAGATCAGCGCATGCCGCTGCGGATCTGTTTTGTCACCTCCGAGACGACACCATATGCGAAAACCGGAGGCCTGGCCGATGTCAGTGGCGCGCTGCTCAAATTTCTGCATGCCGGCGGCCACGACATCCGACTGTTCATGCCGGCCTATGCCAGCATCGGGCGGGACGAATTCGGGCTCGAGCCGGTCCCGGCTCTGCAGAACCTGTCGCTGACGATCGGCTATCAGCGTTTCGTCTTCTCGATTCTGAGTCCGCGCGGCGCGGGCGCGCGTGACGTCGTTTTCATGGTCGATTGTCCTGCCGCGTTTGGCCGGGCGACGCTCTACACCACCGATCCGGACGAGCACCGGCGCTTTCTGCTGCTGACACACGCGGCTTTCATGTGCTGCCAGCGGCTGCAGTTCGCGCCGCAGATAATGCATTTCAACGATTGGCACTCGGCCGCAGGCACGCTGCTGCGCCGTACCGTGTATGCCCGGGAGCTGCCGTTCCAGGACACCCGCACCGTGCTTACGGTGCACAACATCGGTTACCAGGGCGTGATCGGCGCCGCATCGCTGGCCGACCTGCTGCCCTCGGGCGAGACCGTGCTGCTCGATCAGCGTGCCCTCGCCGCCGGCCAGATCAACTTGCTCGGAACCGGCCTCGCGCACGCCGATCTGATCACCACCGTGAGCCCGACCTACGCGCGCGAGATTCAGACTCCCGAGTACGGCATGGGCCTCGAAGGCGTGCTGCGTGCGCGCAGTTCGGCCGTGATCGGCATTTTGAATGGGGTCGACTACGCCGACTGGGATCCGCGCCATGACCACGTTCTGCCGCAGCATTTCGATCCCGACACGCTCGAACGCAAGTCGGCGCTCAAACGGCAGCTGCTGCAGCGGCTGCACCTCGATGACTCGCGCAACACCGCATTGATCGGCAGCGTCAGTCGCCTGGCCGAACAGAAGGGCTTCGACCTGCTGTTCGAAGCGCTGCCGCGGCTCATATCCTCGCGCGAGTTCAACCTCGTGGTGCTCGGCAGCGGTGAGGCGCGCTACGAGTCGTTCCTGGCGCGCCTGCAGCAGCTGTTCCCGTCACGCGTCCATTTTCACGCCGGCTACAGCGATGAGCTCGCGCATTGGATCGAGGGCGCGAGCGACATGTTCCTGATGCCCTCGCATTACGAACCGTGCGGCCTGAACCAGATGTACAGCCTGCGCTACGGCACAGTTCCCGTGGTGCGCAGGACCGGCGGCCTCGCCGATTCGGTGCGACACTTCGATCCGGTCAGCGGCGGTGACGGCACCGGCGTGGTATTCAACGACTACGATGCCGGCGCGGTGATCTGGGCCGTCGGCTATGCGCTGGATCTCTACCAGAGCCCGGCCATCTGGCAACGCTTGATCAAAAACGGCATGGCGCAGGATTTCTCCTGGAGCCAGCAGGTGCCGCGCTACGTCGAGACCTACGAGCGGCTGCTGCGCGGCTAGGATCCCGTCCCCTACAGCCGCACGCGACTGCGCTGGTCGAACGGGATCTTGCGCACCAGGCCGCCGCCCAGATGCACCTGGCCGTACAGGTGATAATCCACGGTCTTGTGTCCGAGGCCGCTCAGCAGCGCCAGCAACGCGCTATTGAGATTGGCCGTCACGTTGAGACCGAAGTCGGTCTCGCCCGAGGCGGGCAAGGTGAAGGCCGCTTCGGTGGCACCCGAGGCAAACGCCTGACCCTCGAGTTCCAGAGTGCAATCGATACCGCGCACCGGGATATCGCGCGCATTGGGGTTGACGACGTGCAGCGTGAGATGCAGTTGTTGCTGCTCCAGCGTTCCGCCGACGATGTCGACCCGCGTCACGCTCAGCACCGGCGGCTCGAGCTTCGGCAGCATCGACGCGCAACCGCTTACGAGGCTGTCGCCGATCAGCAGCGCCATCGCCACGATCACCACCGGGCCGCGGATGCGATGGCTCATGGGGTCATCCCGAGGCAGCGGGCCAGTCGGCGGCGCTGACCCTGCCGAATGTTTGATTGAGAGCGGCGTAGTGAGCCGCCAGTGGCGCCGTCAGCGCGCCGGGCGGCAGGCGCCAGCTCCAGTTGCCCTGGGCCGTACCGGGCGTATTGAAGCGCGCCTCGGATCCAAGCTGCAGCAGATCCTGGGCCGAGAGGATCGCGAGCTGCGCGACCGAGCTCAGGGTCGCGCGCAGCATCGACTCGAGCACGTGGCCCGCATCGCTGTACAGATAAAAGTCCACGCGCGCGCGCTCTTGCGCACTGAGGCTTCTGTACCAGCCGAGCGTGGTGTCGTTGTCGTGGGTGCCGGCATACGCCACGACGTCGGCCGAATAGTTGTGCGGCAGATGCGGGTTGGTGCCCGAGCCATCGAAGCCGAACTGCAGCACGCGCATGCCGGGCAGGCCGAAGGCGCGGCGCAGCGCCTCGACGTCGGCGGTGATGAGGCCGAGATCCTCGGCCACGAGCGGCAGCTCCGGATGGTCCGCCTGCAGTGCCTTGAACAGCGCTTCGCCGGGTGCGGGCTCCCAGCGGCCCTCGCGCGCGGTGCGCGCGCCGGCGGGTACGGCCCAGTACGCGGCCAGTCCGCGAAAGTGATCGATGCGTACCAGGTCGAAACGCCGCAGCTGCCGGGCAAGCCGTGCGCGCCAGAACGCGAACTGATCCTGCTGTGCCCGCTGCCAGTCGTACAGCGGATTGCCCCATAGCTGCCCGTCGGCCGAAAAATAATCCGGCGGCACACCGGCCAGCACGGCAGGCCGACCGTCCGGCTGCAGCTTGAATTGATGCGGCTGCGACCAGGTCGAGACCGAGTCGGGCGCCACGTAGATCGGCAGGTCACCGAACAACCGCACGCCTCGCTCTTGCGCATAGCGGCGCAGCGCGCGCCATTGCCAATCGAAATACCATTGGTCGATACGACGCTGCTCGAGCTCCCGGCCCCGATCGCGCCCGATGCGGGCCAATGCCGCAGGTTCGCGCGAGCGCAGCTCCGGCGGCCATTCCCACCAGGGACGCCGGAACTGCTGCGCCAGCTGTTCGAACAGCACGTAGTCGTCGAGCCAGTCGCGGCTGGCCTCGCGGAAGGCGTCGTAGTCCGCGCGCTGCGCCTGGGTGCTGGGCAGCTCGCCGCGATCCAGCAGTGCGAGATGCCCGGCGAAGTCCGAGCGCGCCCAGTACGGCGAGCCGCCGTCCCCCGGAGGACCGAGCGGCAGGATTTGCCAGATGGTGAAGCCGGCCTGCGCCAGCCAGTCGATCAGCCCGCGCGCCGCGCCGCCGAGCGCGCCGCGCTCGACGCTGATCAGGGACGTCGGATGCAGCAGCACGCCGGAGCGGCGGCGATCCAGCACCCGTTCGGTCATGCGCGCTGCGCGGTCAGCTTTGCGAGCATGTCGGGCGTCACCAGCGCAACGCCGCGATCGGTGACGTGGAACCGCGCCGCGTCGGCGGCACGGTCGACTCCGATCTGCATGCCATCGGGAATCTCGCAACCCTCATCGAGGATGGCATGGCTGACATTGCAGCCGACGCCGATCTTGACGTTCGACAGCACCACCGAGCGGAAGATGGCCGAGCGCTCCTCGACGCGCACGTTGGAGAACAGCAATGACTGATTGACGAAAGCACCTGAGATGATTGACCCGCCCGAGATCATGGAGTTCACGGCCGTGCCGCGCCGCCCCTGCTCGTCGAGCACGAACTTCGCCGGCGGCTGGTGCAGCTGGTAGGTCCAGATCGGCCATTCCTCGTCGTACAGGTTGAGTTCCGGCGCCACGTGCACCAGCTCGATGTTGGCCTCGTAGAACGCATCGACCGTGCCGACGTCACGCCAGTAGTTCTGCGCGCGGGTCTTGACGTCGGTGAACGGATACGCCACCACCTGCAGCGCATCGATCGCCGCGGGTATTACGTTCTTGCCGAAGTCATGCGTCGACTTGTCGTCGGCAGCATCGGCGATCAGCAGCTTTTCGAGCAGGCGGGCGTTGAAGATATAGATGCCCATCGACGCCAGCGCCACGTCGGGCCGGCCTGGAATCGAGTCCGGCTGCTTCGGCTTCTCCTTGAAATCGGTAACGCGGTTGTATTCGGTGACCGAGAGCACGCCAAAATCGCGTGCGTGATCGCGCGGTACCTCGACCACGCCGACCGTGATGTCGGCACCCTTCTCCACGTGATAGGCGATCATCGGGCCGTAGTCCATCTTATAGATGTGATCACCCGCAAGGATCAGCACGTGCTTGGGGCGCAGTGCGCGGATCAGATCGAGGTTCTGGTACACGCAATCGGCCGTGCCGCGATACCAGTGCATGCCGACCTGCTGCTGCGCCGGTACCACGTCGATGAACTCGCCGAATTCGCCGCGCAGGTAGCTCCAGCCGCGCTGTACGTGCTGAATCAGCGACTGTCCCTTGTATTGCGTCATCAGGTAGATCTGGCGGATGCCGGAGTTCACGCAGTTGGACAACACGAAGTCGATGATGCGGAATTTGCCGCCGAATGGCGTGGCCGGCTTGCAGCGATGCAGCGTCAGGTCCTTGAGACGCTCGCCGCGGCCACCGGCCATCACGACAGCGAGCGCGCCGCTCGTCAGACGGCTGACGTAGCGCCCGGATGAAACCCGCGACTGTTGTTTAGCCATTCATTCGAGTCCCGGATGGACGCGAACGCTAGTGTACCTTGCAATGCGATCGAAGCTACAGCTGCCACCGTCCTACAGGTGTTTGAGCAAACCGAGCTCCATGGGATGCGCGAGCAGCTCATGTGCGGGATGGATGCGGATCTCGTAGGCGAATTGTCCCGACGCCGGCGGCGGCGCCTGCATCTCGTAGACGTGCGATCCGTCGCTATCGACTTCGCCGGTGGCACGCAGCGGCACGCGCCAGGCATCGTCCTTCTCGCCGCGGAAGGAGGACA
Source organism: Steroidobacteraceae bacterium (assembly GCA_036008365.1). Lineage (GTDB taxonomy): Bacteria > Pseudomonadota > Gammaproteobacteria > Steroidobacterales > Steroidobacteraceae > FEN-1191. Next base: position 9,362 of record DASYNV010000328.1, read on the forward strand.
GTGCCGGCGGCTCGCTGCGCGATGCCGGCAGCACCCGCCTCGCCACGAACTCCACGTGCACGTCCCTGCAGGCGAGTCCGTTGAGGGCCGCGGCCACTCGCACACTCAACTGGCTCGCGCGCGGCAGTTCGCGCGGCGGCTCCGACAACCGCCGCAAATGTACCCCGCCCCAGCGCTCGCGCACGCGCTGCTTCCACACCGCCAACGCCGCCACGGCCTCCTGACCACCCTGCATGAGGCGTTGATGGTGTGAGGCGGCCGGGTAATACAGGCCGCGCGCGTAGTCCTGCACCACGCGGCCCATGTTGAAGTGCGGAATGACCGATGCCATCGCGTGCTTGCAGCGCCGGACCCATTCAGGCGAATAGCCGCCGCCGTTGCGCGCGTAGTAGAGCGGCACCACTTCCTCCTCGAGCGCATCGAGCATGGCATCGGAATCGAGCTCATCGCGCCGGTTCGGATCCTGCACGTTCGCGCCGGGGATGCCCCAGCCGTTGTGATCGTCGCAGGCTTCGGCCCACCAGCCGTCGAGGATGCTCAAGTTCAGGCGGCCATTGACGGCCGCCTTGATGCCCGAGGTACCGCTGGCTTCGAGCGGGGCGACCGGATTGTTGAGCCAGACGTCGACGCCGGTGACGAGCCAGCGCGCGAGCTGCAGATCGTAGTCCTCCAGAAACACCACGTGCCCGGCGAACTCCGGCGTCAGCATGAGCTGCTTGATCTCGCGCAGCACCTGTTGCCCCGGCTGATCGGCCGGATGGGCCTTGCCCGCGAACAGCAACAGCACCGGCCGCTCGGGGTCGTTGATCAGCCGCGCGAGCCGCGCACGGTCGCGCATCATGAGCGCGGCGCGCTTGTAGGTCGCAAACCGGCGCGCGAAACCGAGCGTCAGTATCTGCGGCCGCTCGGGATCGAGCAGCCGCGTCACGTGCCGCAGTTGCGCCGGGCTCAGATTTTTCGAGGTGTACTCGCGCTCCAGGCGCGAGCGTACCCCGCCCAGCATGCGCGACTTGATGTCCTGCGCCGTGCGCCAGTACTCCTCATCGGGCAACTGCTCGAGCGTGCGCCAGAATTCGTTATCGGACAGGCGATCGCGCCACTGGGGCCCGAGTTTGTCATCAAAGAACTGCGCCCAGGGCTGCGCCAGGAAAGTCGGGACGTGCACGCCGTTGGTAACGTAACCGACCGGATTCTCCTCGGCCGCGACTTCGGGCCAGTGCTCGGCGCACAGCCGCGCCGACACCTGGCCGTGAATGCGGCTGACGCCATTCATGCGGCGCGCGCCGTGCAGCGCCAAATGGGTCATGTTGAAGGCCTGCGGCGCATGCGGCGCGCGGCCCAGGGCCAGTACGCGTTCCATCGGAACATTGAGCTCGGGCACCACGTCCTGAAAGCAATGGCTGAAGAGGCCCACATCGAAGGCATCGTGACCGGCCGCCACCGGTGTGTGGGTCGTGAACACGCACTGCGCCGCGGCCGCTTCGAGCGCGGCGGAGAATTCCAGTCCGCGGGTAATGTGCTCGCGCGCGAGTTCGAGAATCAGGAACGCGGCATGGCCTTCATTCATATGCCAGGTCGCCGGCGCGAGGCCGAGCGCGCGCAGCGCGCGCACGCCGCCGAGACCGAGAATCATCTCCTGGCGAATGCGCACCGTGGCATCGCCGCCGTATAGCCGGTGCGTGATCTGGCGATCTTCGGCCACGTTCTCAGGGCAATTGGTGTCGAGCAGGTAGACCGACACGCGGCCGACGCGGGCCTTCCAGACACGTGCGCAGACACTGCGTCCCGCGATCGGCACGCGCACGAGCAGCCATTGTCCCTCCCGGTCGCGCACCGCCTCGACCGGCAGATCGCGCGGGTCGGTGTCGTTGTAGTTGGCGTGCTGAACACCGTCGCTGTCGACGGACTGTATGAAATAGCCTTCGGCATACAGCAGACCCACCGCGATGAAATTCAGCCGTTCGTCGCTGGCCGCCTTGCAGTGATCGCCGGCGAGGATACCCAGACCGCCGGAGTAGATCGGGAAGCTCTCGTGAAAGCCGTACTCGGCGCAGAAATAGGCGATCAGCGGTTCATCGGCCCGCGGCGGCGCGGCCGCCAGGTAGGCGTCGAAGCTCGCGAGCACCTGGCTGTAGCGCTGCAGATACGCCGGATCGGCGGCGGCACGATCGAGGTTCTCCTGGTTGATACAACGCAGGATCAGCCGCGGATTGCCGCCAGTCTGCTTCCAGAGCTCCGGATCCAGATCGTCGAACAGCGCCCGCGTCGGGCGGTGCCAGCTGAAGAACAGGTTATTCGACAACTCCGGCAGACGCGCCAGCGCTGTTGGAACAATTGGATATATTTCAATCAGTTGCTTGGCCATGTGGGCCTTGCTGCGGAATTTTCTGCGATCCATAGGCAAAAAAGTCTAGCAGTTGATCCGGGCGCGGCCTGTGCGCAATGTCGCGACCGCGAGCGCCAGACCTACGACGTGCGCGGCTATACTGCGAACATCTGTGTCATTTCGGATGCTCATGTGGGCGCTGATCGCGCTCAGCGCCAATGGCTGCGCCCGCCATGCACCACCGGCGGGCAGCACGCAGGCAGCGTCGACCGCACTGACTGAGCCCAGCACGGATTGCCTGCCGGATCGAAGCGGCTATTTGAGTGTGCGCGTGCGTGGTGCTCAGAATCTCGACATCGATTGGCACGACGCCGAGCTGCAATGCGACGGCGGTCCCCGGCCCGATCAGGGCGGACTGCGGCTGACCTTTGCCGCTCGCGCGCCGGTCGGCGGTCGCCGGGCGCGGCTGGTATTCGGCATCGCCGCCCTGCCAGGCGCTGGCATCAGCCGCGAAGTACCCGCGAATGTGACGCTGATCCTAGAGGGCGAGAACCGACTCTACTCGACCCGCGGCGATGGCAAATGCACGATCGACGAACTCGTGCAAACGCCGATCGAGGCCGCGGCGCATGCCCTGCGTGTGGCCGGCCGCGGTTTCTGTGCGGCTCCGGCCGCCGCCATCGATGGCCGGGACGATGTGCTCGTGACCCGCTTCGACTTCGCGGGCCGTGTGGTCGACGCCGACGCCGCCGGTCATCCACAATAATCGCATCACCATGCGCTTCACCTGTCTGCTTGCGTTGCTGCTGCTCGCCACGGTGCTCCCACCGGCGACGCCGGCGACCGAGGAGCTGCGCCGGTTTCCGAGCTCGGTGCTCAGCATCCGCACGCGTCAGAGCACCGAGTGGTTCAACGTCTGGATCGCCGACACCTCGCAGCGACAGGAGCAGGGGCTCATGTACCAGAAGTGGCTGCCCACGGATTGGAGCATGCTGTTTCCGGAGCAGGCACCGCGCGTAAAGTCGATGTGGATGAAGAACACACTGATACCGCTGGACATGCTGTTCATCGATCCCAAGGGCCGCATCGTCTACATCCGCGAACGCGCGACACCCGAATCCGAGCAGATCATCAGCTACCCTGTCGCGGTCAAGGCAGTGCTCGAATTGAGCGGGGGCACCTGCGCCCGATTGGGAATCCGCGTCGGCGACCAGGTGCATCACGCGCTGTTCGGCGCATCGCCGGGCGGCCCGGCTGTGGTGAATTAGAAACAATTACTGGTTAGGCATACAGTATCCGGTCCGCGGCTACGCTCACGCGGCCCGAATTCAGCCCCGATGGCGACAAAAATCTGTTGCAGCGCTGCTACAGCGTGTTGTGTCGCATAAAATATTGTTTATGCTAGCGGCCACGGAGCAGCCGTCGGCTGCAAGTTACTAGACGCAAAGACTGCGCACGGTCTCCAGATTGAAGACGGAGTGCGCTCAGTCTGTTTGAGGGGAGACATGCATGCAAAGTTCAACAGGCAAGCAGCATCTGCGAAGCCGTGGTGCATCGCGTTCTGCGGTTCGTAGCGCGGTTCTTAGCGCCTGCCTCGCGGGCAGC
>DASYNV010000329.1:0-5284 GCA_036008365.1 Steroidobacteraceae bacterium
GCCAGGCGGTGGTCCCGGGAGTCGCCGGCACGTGGAAGGACTTGACCGATAACGTGAACTTGTTGGCGGCCAACCTCACCACGCAGGTGAGAAACATCGCCGAGGTCACTACCGCCGTCGCACGCGGCGATCTCTCGCGCAAGATCACGGTGGACGTCAAGGGCGAGATCCTCGAGCTCAAGAACACCATCAACACCATGGTCGATCAGCTCAACGGCTTCGCCGGCGAGGTGACGCGCGTGGCGCGCGAGGTGGGCACCGAGGGGCGCCTGGGAGGCCAGGCGCAGGTGCCGGGGGTCGCGGGTACGTGGAAGGACTTGACCGACACCGTCAACGTCATGGCGGCGAATCTCACCGAGCAGGTGCGCGGCATCGTCAAGGTGGTCACCGCGGTCGCCAACGGCGACCTGAAGCAGAATCTTACGGTCGCTTCCAAGGGCGAGGTCGCGGCGCTGGCTGAAACGATCAACAACATGACCAATACGCTCGCGACGTTCGCCGATCAGGTCACGACGGTCGCACGCGAAGTGGGTGTCGAGGGCCGGCTCGGCGGCCAAGCGAACGTGCCCGGCGCCGCCGGCACCTGGAAGGATTTGACGGGCAACGTCAACCTGCTGGCCGCCAACCTGACCACTCAGGTCCGCGCCATCGCGGAAGTCGCCACCGCGGTCACCAAGGGCGATCTGACCCGCTCGGTGCAAGTGGAGGCGCGCGGCGAGGTCGCCGAGCTCAAAGACAACATCAATACCATGATCGGCAACTTGCGTCTCACCACCGACCAGAATACCGAACAGGACTGGCTCAAGACCAACCTCGCCCGCTTCACCAACATGCTGCAGGGCCAGCGTGATCTGATCACCGTCGGCCGCCTGTTGCTATCGGAGCTCGCGCCGCTGGTCGAGGCCCAGCAAGGGGTCATCTATCAGGTCGACGTCGATGCCGTAAACGCGCTCAAGCTGCTCTCCGCCTACGCGGACGGCGCCGCCGAGGGACACGCCGAGCGCCTGAGGCTCGGCGATGGACTCATCGGCCAATGCGCGCGCGATGCGCGGCGCATGCTGATCACGGAAATGCCGGAGAACGTGGTGCCGATCACCTCCGGCCTGTTCAAGGCGCCGCCGCGGCACGTCATCGTGCTGCCGGTCCTGTTCGAGGGCCAGGTCAAGGCGGTGATCGAACTCGCCTCGCTCGGGGGCTTCACGGATCTGCAGCTCGCTTTCCTCGAACAGCTGACGAACTCCATCGGCATCGTTCTGAATTCCATCGAGGCGACGATGCAGACCGAAGGTCTGCTCAAGCAGTCCCAGCAGCTCGCGACCGAGCTGCAGACCCAGCAGCGCGAGCTGCAGCAGACCAACGAGAAGCTCGAGCAAAAGGCGCAGCAGCTCGCCGACCGCAACGTCGAGGTCGAGGCGAAGAATCAGGAAATCGAGCAGGCGCGGCGCGCCGTCGAGGAGAAGGCCACCGAGCTTGCGCTCACCTCGAAATACAAGTCCGAATTCCTGGCCAACATGTCGCACGAGCTGCGCACGCCGCTCAACAGCATTCTCATTTTGGGTCAGCAGCTCACCGAAAATCCCGACGGCAACCTCACCAACAAGCAGGTCGAATTCTCCCGCACCATCCACGCGGCCGGAACCGACCTGCTCAATCTCATCAGCGACATTCTCGACCTGTCCAAGATCGAGTCCGGCACGGTGTCGGTGGACGCCGAGGAAGTGTACTTCAGCAACTTGCTCGAGATGATCGCCCGGCCGTTTCGCCATGAGGCGGAGAACCGCCGCCTGCGTTTCGAGATCGCGCTCTCACCGAACCTCGACCGCAGCATCACCACCGACTCGAAGCGCCTGCAGCAGGTGTTGAAGAACCTGCTGTCCAATGCATTCAAGTTCACGGCGGAAGGGAGCGTACGGCTCACGGTATCGCCCGCGGCAAGCGGTTGGAATGCCGACCATCCGACGCTGCGCCGCGCGCCGTCCGTCGTGGCGTTCGAAGTGTCCGATACGGGTATCGGCATACCGCCCGAGAAGCAGCGCATCATCTTCGAGGCGTTCCAGCAGGCCGACGCCGGGACCAGCCGTAAATACGGCGGCACCGGGTTGGGATTGGCGATCAGCCGCGAGCTTGCAAACCTGCTCGGCGGCGAGATTCAACTGCGCAGCACGCCGGGCGTCGGCAGCGTATTTACCCTCTATCTGCCGCTCATCTATCTCGGCAGTGCGGGGGCCAAGATGCTGAGCGCACCGAGCGAGTCGGCGCAGCCGGCGGCGGCCTCGACGGCGGCGTCGCGGCCCGCGGAGCGGCCGCCCGAGCCGATCCTCGACGATCGCAACACGCTGACGGCGAGCGACAGCGTTGTCCTCATCGTAGAGGACGATCCGCACTTCGCGCGCCTCATGATGGCAGCCGCCAAGGACGAGGGATTCAAGGTGCTGGTCGCCAATCGGGGTGCCGATGCGCTCGCGCTCGCGCGCGAGCACCATCCGGCGGCCATTTCACTCGACATCTTCCTGCCCGACATGCTCGGCTGGACGGTCTTGAGCCAGCTCAAACGGGACGCGGCGACTCGCCACATTCCCGTGCAGATCGTGACGCTCGATGAAGACCGGCATCACGGTTTGGCTCGCGGCGCGTTTTCGTTCGTGCAAAAGCCCACCTCTACCGAAGGATTGGAAAACGCCTTCGCGCGCATCAAGGATTACGCCGGTGCGCGGCGCAAACGCTTGCTGCTCGTCGAGGACGATGAGGCCGAGCGCAAGGGCGTTGCGGAATTGCTCAGCCACGAAGACATCGAGATCTGCGCTGCTGAAACCGGTGCGGAGGCGCTGGCGCAGCTGCGTCGCGGCCAGGTCGACTGCGTGGTGCTCGACCTGAAGCTCCCGGATATGTCCGGCTTCGAAGTGCTCGAGACCATCCGCGACGATGCGGCATTGCGCGATGTGCCGGTGGTGGTGTTCACCGGCCGCGAGCTGTCCGCCGATGAGGATGCGATGCTGCACACGATGGCACGCAGCGTCGTGGTCAAGGGAGTGGAATCGCCGGAGCGCCTGCTCGATGAGACCGCGCTGTTCCTGCATCGGGTCGTCGCCGATCTGCCGCCGGCGAAGCAGCGAATGCTCGAACGTCTGCACAGCTCCGATGAGGACCTCATGCACCGCACGGTGCTGCTGGTCGATGACGACGCGCGCAACATATTTGCCCTCTCGAGCGTGCTCGAGCGGCGCGGGATGGAAGTGCTCACGGCCACGACCGGCAGCGAGGCGCTCGCGGTATTGAATGCGCGCACCGATGTGGCGATCGTGTTGATGGATATCATGATGCCGGGAATGGACGGCTATGAAACCATCCAAGCGATACGGGCGAAGCCGGACTCGCGCCGCCTGCCCATCCTCGCGTTGACGGCCAAAGCGATGAAGGGCGACCGCGAGAAATGCCTCGAGGCGGGAGCGTCGGATTATCTGGCCAAACCGGTCAACGTCGAGCAATTGCTCTCGGCACTGCGCATGTGGCTGCATCGATGAGCGCGGCCCCCATGTCCGCGTCCGAGCTCAAGCCCGTGTCCGACAAGGTGAACATCCTGCTGGTCGACGATCAGCAGGCGAAGCTCCTGAGCCATGAGGTGGTGCTTGCCGAGATCGGCGAGACGCTGCTCAAGGCGTGCTCGGCGCGCGAGGCGTTCGAGTGTCTGCTGAAGAACGACATCGCATTGATCCTCATCGACGTCTGCATGCCGGATCTGGACGGGTTCGAGCTTGCGGCGATGATTCGCGAGCACCCGCGCTTCCAGCGGACCGCCATCATCTTCGTATCGGCGGTCATGAATGCCAACCTCGACCAACTACGCGGCTACCAGCTCGGCGCCGTCGATTATGTGCCCGTTCCCGTGGTGCCGGAGCTGCTGCGTGCGAAGGTCAAGGTGTTCGTCGATCTGTACCGCAAGACCCGCCAATTGGAGCGCTTCAACGCCGACCTCGAGCAGCGCGTGCTCGAGCGAACGGCGGAGTTGCGCCGCTTCAACGAGGAACTCGAACAGCGCATCGAGGAGCGCACGCGGGAGCGGGAAACCGCCCTCGCGCAGCTGTTCGAAGCGCAAAAGATGGACACCATCGGGCGGCTGACCGGCGGCGTTGCGCACGATTTCAACAACTTGTTGATGGCCGTATTGGGCAGCCTCACGCTGTTGGAGAAGCGCTTGCCCGAAGATCCCTCGTGCCGCCGCTTGCTGCAAAACGCGGTGCAAGGTGCCCAGCGCGGCGCGGCCCTGACCCAGCGCTTGTTGGCGTTTTCGCGGCGCCAGGAACTCAAGCCCGAGGCGGTGGATTTCGCCGACCTCGTGAGAGGCATGGAAGAGCTGCTGAAGCGCGCGTTGGGTCTCGGTATCGAGCTCAAGTGCCAATTTCCGAGCGCACTGCCGCCGGTGCTCGTCGACGCCAACCAGCTCGAATTGGCGCTGCTCAATGTGGCCCTGAACGCACGCGACGCCATGCCCTGCGGCGGCAAGCTCACGATCACCGCGGCGGAGGAGACCAGGCGCCCGGACGGCGCGGATCCGCGCCTGCAGCCCGGCGATTACGTGCGGATCATGATCATCGACAACGGCGTCGGCATGGATGAAGGCACCCTTGCGAAGGCCACCGAGCCGTTCTTCACGACCAAAGGTCCCGGCAAAGGTACCGGCCTCGGACTATCGATGGTGCACGGGCTCGCCGCTCAGTCCGGCGGACTGCTGCGCATCGACAGCGCACCGAATGTCGGCACCACGGTGGATCTGTGGCTGCCGCGGGCCAAAGTGTGCCCGGCGTCGGCGGTTCGCAACGTCGAGCGCCTGAAGCCCCTGCCCGCGCCGAAGCCCTGCCGCGTGCTCGTCGTCGATGACGATCTGCTGGTACTGACCGGCACCGCGGCACTGATCGAAGACCTCGGGCACACCTCGATCGAAGCGCAGTCCGCGGCCGAAGCCCTCGCGAAGCTCGCCTCGGGAGTTTCCGTGGACGTCGTCATCACCGACCACGCGATGCCCACCATGACCGGCCTGCAGCTCGCGCAATGCATTCAAGAGCAGTATCCGGGACTTCCCATCATCTTGGCGACCGGCTATGCAGAGCTGCCCGGGGATCCGACCCTTCTCGGCCTGCTGAAATTGGCGAAACCTTGCAGTCAAAGCGATATCGCCGCGTCGATTCATAACGCGTTGAGCATGCGGGCGTCCAAGGAAACCTTCGCCGAGCCGCGCGCCGCGCGCTGAGGCGCTCGTGTAGGAAGAGTCCGGGGCTCCCGTTCCCTA
>DASYNV010000330.1:0-2257 GCA_036008365.1 Steroidobacteraceae bacterium
GAATTTCTCGGCGCCCTCGCATGTCGCGATCGGCGACACCGTGCGCGCCGGCCCGTGGCGTGCGCGGCTCGAGCCGCTGCTGCGTGAATCGCCGGTGGCCGATCCCATGTGGTATCTCGATCTGCTCAGTGCGCGCTGCGAGGCGGTCGATTTATGGCAGAGCGAGTACTACCAGGTTCTGCGCGGCGACAATCCCGTCAAGGAGTGGACCAAGGGCACGTGGCTGGCACCGCTGCTCGCCGCGCTGCCCGAGCATGAGCGTGATGCGTTTGAGCAGGCGTATGCCGAGCGCGTCGCCCGCGCTTACCCGCGGCGCGCCGACGGCACCACGGTGCTGCCCTTCAAGCGGCTGTTCTTCGTGGCGCGTCGCGCCTGACGCGCCGCGCTCGACTCGCTCAACTGCCCAACGCTGCGGACGGCAACGGCGCCATCGGCCGCGCGGCCGCATCGGCGCCGCGTTGGTCCAGCAGTCGGCGCGTGAACAGGAACGACAGGCCGGCGAGAAAGCAGATGGTGCCGGAAATCCAGAACGCCGGGCGATAGTCGCCGAAGCTGGTGCGGATCGCTCCGCTGCCCAGCGCCGCGAGCGCTGCGCCCAGCTGGTGCGCGGCCGCGATCCAGCCGAACACGACACCGGCGTTGTGACGCCCGAATAGATCCGCGGTCAGCCGTACCGTCGGAGGCACGGTCGCAACCCAATCCAGTCCATAGAACACCGCAAACCACTTGAGCTCGGAACTGCCCTGAACCAGCGTGTACGGCAGGCACAGCAGCGACAATCCGCGCAGTGCGTAGTAGATGAACAGCAGATAGCGGCTCGAGAATCGATCGCTGAGCCAGCCGGAGATCGTGGTACCGATGATGTCGAACACGCCCATCATGGCGAGCAGTCCCGCGGCACGCACTTCAGGAATGCCGAAGTCGTGGCAGGCCGGAATCAGATGCGTGCCAATGAGCCCGTTGGTGCTCGCGCCGCAAACGAAAAAGCTGCCTGCGAGCACCCAGAACGCCGGGGAGCGCCGCACCAGCGCCAGCGCCTGCAGCGGCATCAGCGAGCTCGGCGCCGGCTTCGATGTCGCCGGCGCCAGCACTTCGCCGTAGCGCGCCAGGCCCAGCTCCGCCGGTCGATCGCGCATCAGCGCGAACACCAGCACAAACACCGCTGCCGCGCTCGCGGCCACCAGCAGCGCCACGCTGCGCCAGCCGGAGATCTCGAGCAGTCGTGCCAGTACCGGCAGGAACAGCAACTGGCCGGTGGCATTGGCCGCCGTCAGTACGCCGAGTACCAGTCCGCGTTGCCGCTCGAACCAGCGGTTGGCGATGACCGCTGCCAGCACGATCGAGGTGACGCCCGTGCCCGAACCGACGCAAACGCCCCAGAGCAGCGTCAGCTGCCACTGCGTTCGCATGAAGGTCGTCAGCGCCACTGAAATCGCGAGCAGGGCCAACGCGCACAGGATGATGCGACGCAGGCCCCAGCGATCCATCAGACTGGCGGCAAACGGCCCGATCAGGCCAAACAGCGCCAGGTTGATCGCGATTGCGACCGAGATTGCCGCGCTGGTCCAGCCGAACTCCGACTCCAGCGGCACCATGAGCACGCCGGGGGTGGCGCGAATGCCGGCGGTCACGAGCAGCACCAGAAAAGTGACCGCGGCGATGACCCAGGCGTAATGCAGGCGCGAGGCTGGAGATCCACTGTTCATTGCGGGACCTTGCGGATGCCATGGCAGGCGCGGCATGGTAGCATCATTGATGTGTACACATCAAATATGACGATGGGTGCGATATGAACCCCAATGTGCGCGAGGTCCCACGCCCCTGTGCCTGCACCAGCGTGCGCAAGACCGCGCGCGTGCTGGCGCGAACCTTCGATTCGGCGCTGTCCGACTCGGGCTTGAACATTACCCAACTGGCCGTGATGCGCGCAGTCCTGCGCCACCCGCACGAACCGCTGACGCGAGTCGCCGAGGATCTCGCGATGGACCGTACCTCCCTGTATCGTGCACTGGCCGCGCTCGAGAAGCAGCGCTGGGTCACCTTGCACCATGGCCCGGACGCTCGCACGCGCACGGCTGCGATCACCGCTGCCGGAGAGAGCGTGCTGGGCCGGGCGGAACCGGGCTGGGCCACGACGCAGCACGCATTGATCGAGCGCTTTGGTGCCGCGCAGTGGCAGACCCTGGTGGCGGAACTGCGGCGCCTGGCGGACTGTGCACGGGAACTCGGGACTTCGGAGTGATCTCTAGCTTGAGTT
>DASYNV010000331.1:0-2624 GCA_036008365.1 Steroidobacteraceae bacterium
GCCTCCGGCCCTTCATCTACGCGCTCGCACTCGGGGTGTACTGCACGTCCTGGACCTTCTTCGGCGCCGTGGGATCCGCGGTGCGCGACGGCTGGGGCTACCTGCCGATTTACCTGGGACCCGCGCTGGTATTCCTGTTCGCACTGCCCTTCATGGAGCGGCTGACGCGGATCGGACGCGCGCACAAGGTCAGTTCGATCGCGGATCTCATCGCCTCTCGATTCGGCAAGAGCCGTGCGCTCGCCGTGCTGGTGACGGTGATCGCGCTGTCGGCCGCCATCCCCTACATCGCTCTGCAGTACAAGGCCGTCGCCACCAGTGTCGATGTGCTGACCGCGGTGACCGCGCGCCATGTGCCGTGGTATCGGGATACCGCGCTCGCGGTCGCGCTGGTGATGGCGCTGTTCGCGGTGCTTTTCGGTGCCCGGCGCGTCGATGCCACCCGGCACCGTGAAGGCTTGATGCTGGCGATCGCGTTTGAATCGCTGTTGAAGCTGCTCGCCTTCGTGGCGGTCGGCGTATTCGCCTGCCTGCACCTACGCGGCCGGCCCTGGGTTTTACCTGAGCAATTGGCACAGGGTGCAACCCTGCTCAACGGCAATTCCATGATCGTTACCATGCTGGCCGCGTTCGCGATCTTCTGTCTGCCGCGCCAGTTCCAGGTCGCAGTGGTGGAATGCGCACGCACCGAGGATCTGAAGACTGCGCGCTGGTTGTTGCCGGCGTATCTTGGAATCTTCTCGATCGTGGTCATCCCCGTGGTGGCCCTCGGCACCATCGACGGACTCACGCTGCATACCGCGTCGGACTCGCTGATTTTGACCCTGCCGATGAGCTACGGAGCGCCTTGGCTCACCGTGTTGGTGTTCCTGGGAGGATTGTCCGCGGCCACGGCCATGGTGGTGGTCGCGAGCACGGCATTGGCCACGATGATCTCGAACGACATCGCCGCGCCCCTGTTGTGGCGCCAGCGGCTGGAAGACGGGGCGAGCCTGGGAAGGCGCGTGCTGTGGGTGCGGCGTGCCGTCATCGTATCGCTGGCGCTGCTGGCGTTCGCCTACTACCGCTCGGCGTCGGGCTCGATCAGCCTGGCGGCGATCGGGCAGCTGGCCTTCGCGGCCGTGGCGCAATTTGCACCGGCGCTGTTCGCGGCGCTCTATTGGAGAAGCGCCAGCCGCGCGGGCGTGTTCTGGGGCATGTTGAGCGGCTTCATCGCGTGGGGCTATCTCTTGTTCCTGCCCAACCTCGCCGCCGGCGGAATCGTGGCGGCCCAGGGTTTTGCCACCCGAGGGGATGCGGTCGGAACGCGCGCGCTGTTGGCGCTGTCGCTGAATGTACTCGTGATGCTCATCGTGTCGGCGCGCCGCGGCGCCACTCTGCAGGAGCGCCTGGCCGCGCGGGCCTTCGTCGACCCCAAGCAACCCGCGGTGGGACTGCACGCGATCAACTGCAAGGTGGGCGATCTCGAGACCGTGGCGTCGAGAATCCTGGGGGCCACCGCCGCAACCCAGGCATTGCGGGAATACGTCGCGCACACCGGGCACGCACTGCCCAAGCCGTCGGAGCCAGCCGACCGCGGACTGGTGCAGCATGTCGAGCGCGCCCTGGCCGCATCGATCGGCGCGTCCTCGGCGCGCGTGGTGCTCACGCATGCGCTGCACCGCAAGGGCCTCGAGGTGGATGAAGTCGCGGAGCTGCTCGACGAGACCTCCCAGGAGTTGCGCTTCAGCCGGCAGTTGCTGCAGGCCACGATGGAAAACGTGACGCAGGGAATCAGCGTGGTCGACGCGCAGCTGCGAGTGGTGGCCTGGAATCGGCGGTATCTGGAGCTCTTCGGCTATCCGGACGGGTTGGTCGCGGTCGGGCGCCCGGTGCTCGATCTGCTGCGCTGGAGCGCCGCGCGCGGAGAACTCGGACCGGGCGACCCCGAGGTTCAGGTCGAAAAGCGGCTGGCGCACCTGCGCGCCGGCACCACGTACACCTTTCAACGGGTGCGCCGCAACGGACAGGTGTACAGCATCCACGGCCAACCCATGGCGGGCGGCGGTTTCGTCACCACCTATACGGACATCACGGAATTCAAGCGCCATGAGCTGGCACTGCTCGAGGCCAAGCAGGGGTTGGAGGAGCGCGTCGCACACCGCACGTCGGAACTGACGGCCTCGCTCGAGGCGCAGCGGCTGGCCAAACAGGAGGCCGAGGCCGCGAACACCAGCAAGACACGCTTTTTCGCGGCGGCCAGCCACGACCTGCTGCAGCCGCTGAATGCGGCAAGGCTGTTCGTGTCGGCACTCGAGTCGCACGCGCGGGCGCACCCGCAATTCCAGGAATTGGCCAGCCGCATCGATGACTCGATGCGTGCGGCCGAAGAGCTGCTCAATGACTTGCTCGACAGCGCGCGCCTGGACAGCGGCGTGCTCAAGCCGGATGTCACCAGCTTTCCCATCATCGATTTGCTCGAAGAGCTGCGCCGCCAATACGCACCGCTGGCACAGGCTCGAAACCTGCGCCTGCGCATCGTCGGCAGCCGCGAGGTCGTGCGCAGCGATCGCTCCATGCTGCGGCGGATCCTGCAGAATTATTTGTCCAACGGGCTGCGCTACACGGAACGCGGCGGCGTGCTG
>DASYNV010000332.1:0-2351 GCA_036008365.1 Steroidobacteraceae bacterium
CTGGATCCAGGAGTTCGGTACTCCGATTGCGGCCTACTTCGGCACCCCCACCAATCCGGATGGCAGCTCGGTGCTGCCCTATGGCGATTCCTATTTCAATCGACTCGTTAGCCACGACCGGCAGTTCGCCGGATTTGGCGAGGCCGACGTCAACCTCACCGACAAACTCAAGCTATTGATCGGCGCGCGCGTCGCCTACACCCAGTTCGCGATCCAGAGCCTGTCGGATGGCCCGCAGAATGGCGGACCGAGTCCGGCCAATAATTCCGCCAGCCAGACGCCGTTCACGCCCAAACTCGGCCTCTCCTACCAGGCCGATGCCGACAACATGTTCTATGCCACCTACGCCAAGGGTTTCCGTCCCGGCGGCGGCAATCCGAACGTGCCGGGGGGCGCGGTGTGCGGCCAGGACTTCATCAACTTAGGCATCAGCGGCGCCCCGCCCACTTACAAGTCCGACACGGTGCAGAGCTTCGAGGTCGGCGCCAAGAACAACGTCAACCATACGGTGCAGCTCGACACCAGTATCTATTACGTCAAGTGGAACGACATCCAGCAGAATGTCGTGCCGCCGATCTGCCAGATTCAGTGGACGCAGAATCTCGGCAAAGCCGTGTCCAAGGGGTTCGACATCCAGGCCGACTTCGACCTAGGGTACGGCGCCAGCCTCGAGACTTCGCTCGGCTACACCGATGCGCAATACACCGCGGATGCATTCATCGGTAGCTCGGCCCCCGGCCAGGTGCCGGTGGTTTCCAAAGGCGATGCCATCGTCGGTGAAAACGGCACCGCGCAGGCGCCATGGACCGCCACTCTCGGGCCGCAATACAAATTCACGGCCTTCGATCACGCATCGTTCGTTCGCCTGGACTATGAGTGGAGCAGCGGCGAGAAATGGCTGCCGGCTTCGCGCGACTCGCGCACCGGCCAGTACGATGCCGGCGCGAGCAATCTGCCATCGCTGACGCTGCCGCTGTTCAGCCAGCACATCCTGTCGATGCGCGCGGGCACGCAGTTCGATCATCTGCAGCTGTCGATCTTTGCTGACAATCTCACCAACAGTCACCAGATCATCAACGCCAACCACGAGGTCATGACCAACGATCCGACCACCGGAGTGCCGCTCGCGAGTCCGCTGTACCGCGACATCACTTATCGGCCTCTGACGATCGGCATCACTGCCGTATTCAAGTACTGAGTCCAGCGGCGCCGGGGGGAGACATATGGCGGGTCGTGACCAACGACCGCCGCGAAATCGGGACCTGGGCGAGGACCGATCGATTCCGCGGCGCGATTTTCTGCAAGGCGCGCTGATCGGCGCGGCCAGCGCGCTGTGCGGTCCACTGCTGCGAGCCCGTGCTGCCGAGATGGGCGTGGATCCGGGCGCGCCGCAGGACCAGCGTGGCTACTACCCGCCGCTGCTGACCGGCCTGCGCGGCAGTCACCCGGGCTCGTACGAGGCCGCGCACGCGCTGCGCGACGGCCATGCCGCTGGGTCAGAGCGCGACACAGGTGAGTCGTACGATCTGATCGTGGTCGGCGGCGGCATCAGCGGACTGGCCGCGGCGCACTTTTTTCTGAAGCGCCACGGCGCCGACGCGCGCATTCTGATCCTCGACAACCACGATGACTTCGGCGGCCACGCCAAGCGCAACGAATTCCATGTCGGCGGCGGTCTGCAGCTTGCGAACGGCGGCACCCTCGAGATCGACAGCCCGCGTCCCTACAGCCCGGTCGCATCCGGCCTGTTGCGTGACTTGGGCATCGACGTCGAAGCACTGGAGCGCAAGATCGAGAACCGCAAGTTCTACCGCGGGCTCGGACTGCGGCGCGGCAGTTTCTTCGATCGCGAGACATTCGGCGCCGACCGGCTCGTGGTCGGCTTTGGCGCCGATCTGAGCGCCCGCGCGCTCGTGTCCGCACCGCTCTCGGCGCGTGCGCGCGCGGACCTGCTGCGCATTGAGCAAGGCGCGGTCGACTACCTGCCGGGTCTGTCCTCCGACGACAAGAAGCTGCGGCTGTCGAAGATCAGCTACCGGGATTTTCTGCGCGACCTGGCCAAGGTCGACCCGCAGGTCATCGCCTACTACCAGCCGCGAACGCACGATGAATGGGCAGTCGGCATCGATGCGGTCTCGGCGCTCGACTGCTGGGCTTTCGGGCTGCCCGGCTTTCGCGGCATGCAGCTCCAGGGCGGCTCGATCGCGCGCATGGGCTACACCCCTTCCGGCTACAAGGATACGGGCGGCTCGGCGACGCTGCATTTCCCGGATGGCAATGCCACGATCGCGCGCCTGCTGGTGCGCGCGCTCGTGCCCGAGGCCGTGCCGGGCTCGAGCGCCGAAGATGTG
>DASYNV010000333.1:0-4379 GCA_036008365.1 Steroidobacteraceae bacterium
GCACCACATCGGCGACCGTCCCGAGGGCAACGAGATCGAGCAGCTCGGCGCTCTGCAACGCGCCGGGCGGCAGCCAGCCGGACTCGGCCAGCCGCCGGCGTAGCGCCGCGACGACATAAAAGGCGACCCCAACCCCGGCGAGCGCCCGACTCGCGAAGTTACTGCCCGGCACATTCGGATTGACGATCACGTTGGCGTTCGGCAGCGAAGTGCCGGGCAGATGATGATCGGTGATCAGCACGTCGATGCCGGCGGCGCGCGCCGCTGCAACGCCGGCATGACTGGATATGCCGTTATCGACCGTGACGATCAGTGACGGCCGCTGCCGCGCCGCGAGGGCCACGATCTCGGGCGTGAGCCCATAGCCGAACTCGAACCGATTCGGCACCAGGAAATCGACGCTGTGAAAGCCCCAGCTGCGCAGCGCGCGCACGATCAGCGCCGTGCTGGTCGCGCCATCGGCATCGAAGTCGCCGATCACCAGAATCGGGCCGCGGCGTGACCGATGGCTTTCGAGCAGCTCGGCCGCGGCTTCGACCGCGTCGAGGCTGCCGATCGGTAGCAGCCGCTGCAACGCCAATCCGAGCTGCACGGCGGTGACGATGCCGCGCGCCGCGTAGATTCGCCGCAGCACCGGATGCATCGACTCATCCAGTGCCGCGCTTTCAGCCGGTTTGCGGCGCACGATGCGCAGCGGCGCCGCGCCGCTCACGCCAGTGCCTCCTGCCACGGTGAGCGCGCGCGCCAGAAGCGTGCCAGATTGAGCCGACGCAGATGGTAGGCATGCGTGCCTGCGAGCAGCTGCACCGCGGCCAGCGCACCCGTACGCAGCGCCGCAAGCGCGGGCGCGAGCCAATCCTCCTCGAGGCGCTCGAGCGCGCGGGTCGCCCCCTCCATGCCGGCTGTCGGGTAAAGCACGACATGGGCATCGGCCGTGGACTCGAGCACCATCGCCAACCGCTCGGGCAACGGTGCGCTCGTGCCGGCGCGCCGGCGCCACAGCGCCTCGGCGACGGTATCCCGGCCGTAGAGCCGGACATCGGCCAATGCACGCTCAGGCCGCGCTTCGCTCGCGGTCCGCAGCAACGGCTCCGAGCCCCAGAGCCATAGACCGCTCACGAGCAGTTCGCCGCTCGACTGTCGCTGACGGTTGATGGCGTGCTCGTGCAGCCACATCTCGATCTCGACCGCCAGCCGCCGCAGTTCGGGAGCACCTGCGCCGCGCATTTGCTGGCGTCCGAGTTTGCTGCCGAGAAACCGCGCCGGATCGTCACCGTCGGCCTCGAGCGCGGGCCCCGCGAGCAGCAGTTCCCGCCGGCCGGTGGCGTGCAGACGCCAGTGGTCATCGGCGAATACGGCATTGAAGTCCGACGCCAGCGCCGCCTGCGCTTCGAGCGGCATCTCGAGCAGCCCGGCCGGATGCAGCTGCACGCTGTCGAGGCCGGCAAAGTAGTACACCGGAGTCGCCAGCCAATATCGCGCCGACGGCGATTGCGATGGTGATGGAGATGGCGATGGCGACGAACGCGATCGGCCGAGCCAGGCATTCGCGACCGCCTCGGCGAGCGGCAGGCCCACGAGCGAGAGGCCGCCGCCGAATCGTGCGGCGAATTCAGCGCGCCAACCCCGGGCAAGAATATCGCGTCGCGCAGTCGCAAGCAGCGTCTCGAGCGCGGGTAAGCGCGGCACTGCCGTATCGACCAGGCTCTCGTCACCGGGTGCAAAAAAATCGCGCAGGATCAGGATGAGTTCGCCGGCCATGTCGTATCGTACGCATCATGCGCCTGGTCCACGACTCCAATCCGCGTCTGAATCTCGTGCGTCGCTACGGCAATGGCGAAATCGTGGTCGGAGAACAGCGCATCATCCGTCCGCTGATCATCACACCGACGCAGCTGATTCTGGATTGGAACGCGAGCTCCTTGGAGTCGCTGACCGAGCGGGATCTCGAGAGTGTGTTCGGCACGGGCGCGCAAATCGTCCTGCTTGGAGCCGGCGAGACCCAGAGCTTTGCGAGCGCGGCAGTGCGAGCGAGCTTTCGCGCTCGGCGCGTGGCGCTCGAGTGCATGACGCTGGGCGCGGCCTGCCGCACCTACAACATCCTGGCCGGAGAGGAGCGGCCGGTGGCCGCGGGATTATTTCCTTGACGCCTTGCGCCGAAGAGGTTGCGGCGCGTGGAAGACACCCCGAAAGAAGACACAGGGAGAGAAGACGTTTCTATCACCGAAATTATCCGAAGCTGACAAATTCGAATAATTGTTTCCGCTTGTTATTGTTATCCAGCCGTATTTTTGTTTTTGCTCACCGTTTCGGTCTTCCCCTATTTTTCGCCCTGTGTCTTCTTTCGGTGAGCCTCCCCCCGGGTGTCGGCGTATGCCGACAAAAGAATGTTGCCGTGAAATCCGCCCGCTGGCAAGTATCTTCAGGTAATACCTGAGGTTTAGGCTGTTTCTTTAATCACATCAATATGTTGAAAGGTTTAGTTAACTCTACTTATAACAGCCGACCCGGCACTCATCCGCTTCCACGCTCAGCCCAGGCCGCCCAGCAGCGGTACGAACGAGACCGCACCGAGCACACGTCGCTCGATACCCTGCTCGCGCCGCGTGAGCCGCACGAGCTGCTGTTCGCCTTCCGGACCCACGGGCACGATCAGCCGCCCACCGATCGCCAGCTGCGCGGTCAGTGCTTCGGGAATCGTCAGCGGCGCGGCCGCTACCAGGATGCCGTCGAACGGCGCCTGGCTGCGCCAGCCGCGCGTGCCGTCGCCGTGGCGAAAACGCACATTGCGTATCTGCAGTTCCGCACAGCGTGCGCGGGCGCGCTGCTGCAGCGCCCTGATGCGCTCGATCGTTTGGATGCGACCGACCAGTGGCGCCAGCACGGCGGTCTGATAGCCGCAGCCCGTGCCGATCTCGAGCACCTTGCCCAGGGGACCGCCTTCGAGCAGTGCCTCGCTCATGCGCGCGACGATGTAGGGCTGGGAGATCGTCTGACCGAAGCCGATCGGCAGCGCCGTATCCTCGTAGGCGCGGCTCGCGAGCGCTTCATCGACGAAGATGTGCCGTGGCAGATTGCGGATGCGGTCGAGCACTGCGAGATTGGTGATGCCCTGATCGCGCAGTCGTTGCACTAGCCGGTCGCGGGTGCGCGCCGAGGTCATGCCGATACCGGCGAAGCGCGTATCGCTCATAGGAGGGGGCTCATAGCCGCTCGAGCCAGCGCGCCACCTCGGGCAGCGCAGCATGCCGCGTGAAATCGATCGACAGCGGCGTCACCGAGACGAAGCCGTCGGCCACCGCGAGGAAATCCGTACCCTGTCCGGCATCGCTGCCCTCGCCGGCCGGCCCGATCCAGTACACCGCATGGCCGCGCGGATCGCGCGCCGCCATCACCGGCTCGGAGCGATGACGAAACCCGAGGCGGGTACTGCGGTAACCCTCGAGGCGCTCGAAGGGCCGGTCCGGAACATTGACGTTGAGAATCAGACTCGGATCGAGCGGCCGCCGCAGCAGGGCGGCGACCAGCGACTGCGCGACTCGGGCGGCCGTATCGAAGCGGCGCGCGCCGTCGAGCGAGGTGCAGAGCGAGAATGCGAGCGTCGGCAGACCCAGGAAGCGGCCCTCGATCGCTGCCGCGACTGTGCCCGAATAGAGCACGTCGTCGCCGAGATTGGCACCGTCGTTGATTCCCGAAGCCACCATGTCGAACTCGCACTCGAGCGCGCCGGAGATGGCGAGGTGCACGCAGTCGGTGGGCGTGCCGGCCACGAAGTAGACCCCTGGCTCGGCCGCATGCAACCGCAGCGGCACGTCGAGCGTGAGCGAGTTTCCAGCGCCACTGCGATTACGATCGGGCGCCACCACCGTGATCTCGGCCAGGCTCGACAGCGCTTGACGCAGGCACGCGATGCCCTCGGCGCGATAGCCGTCATCATTACTGACAAGTATTTTCACGGACAAGCGGCGGACAGTCTCTCGGGCGTCATCAGGCGGGTGCGGCCAGCATGGAAGCGAGCCAATATACTTCAATGCCTGAGCCGGGAGGAGCCGTGAACCGCAGCGACGAAGATGAGGATGAGCCCGCCGATGATGCGGAGCTGTTCCGGCGCGCGATGCGGGACGTGCGGCCGCTGTCGATTGCGCGCCGGGCGGACAGCAGCACCCGCCCACCGCGGCCGCGGGCCCGGTTCGCACGTGCCGAACGGGCCGCCGTGCTGACGGAAAGCCTGCTCGCCCCGGGGCCGCTGATCGATGCGCAGCCCGGCGATGAGCTGCAGTTTCGCAGGCCCGGTGTTGCCGACGCCGTGTTTCGGCGCCTGCGACGCGGCAGTTTCCGCGTCGAAGCCGAGCTCGATCTGCACGGGCTGACCGCATCGG
>DASYNV010000334.1:0-3511 GCA_036008365.1 Steroidobacteraceae bacterium
CGAATCCCGAGATCGGCGAGGAACGCCTGGTACTCGATCCCGTGACACAATGCCAGCGCGCGCCGGCGCTGGAAAACGAGGCCATCGTGGCACCGAAGGATTTATTTCCGGACCGCAGCAACTCGGCCGGGTTTGATTTCTCCGACGGCGCCGCCACCGCCGCGTTGCTCGCACGCATGGCGCGCACCTGGGAGTGCCCGCAGCGCGCCGCGCCGCTCGTGGGCGGGCGCGAATTGCAGGGCAGCGCCGTGACGCTCTTCGATCCGGCGCGCGGTGAGCGCGTCGCCGGGACGGTCGTGCAGGCCACGCCTGCTGATCTGCTGCAGGCGTTCGAACTCGCGCAGCGCGAGCAGCCGCGCTGGGCCGCGATCGGCGTCGAGACCCGTGCCGATTGCCTGCTGCGCATGGCTGAGCTGCTCGAGCGGGACCGCGATGCGTTGATGGCTCTGGCGGTCCGCGAGGCCGGCAAGAGCATTACCGATGCGCTGGCCGAGGTGCGCGAGGCGGTCGATTTCTGCCGCTACTACGCCGCGCAGGCGCGGCGATGGATGCAGTCCTCGTCGCTGCCCGGACCGACCGGTGAGCGCAATGAGCTGACCTGGGCCGCGCGCGGCATCTTCGCCGCCATCAGCCCGTGGAATTTTCCGCTGGCGATCTTCCTCGGACAGGTCAGCGCGGCGCTGGTAACCGGCAACGCGGTAATCGCCAAGCCCGCGCCGCAAACCCCGTTGATCGCGCACCACGCCGTACGGTTGCTGCTCGAGGCAGGTGTGCCGCCCGGCGTACTCGCCTTCCTGCCTGGCGACGATGCACTCGGTGCGGCACTGGTCGGGGACCGGCGGCTCGCTGGCGTCGTGTTCACGGGCTCGAACGGCACCGCACGCCGCATCGCCCAGGCACTGCTCGCCGATGAGACACGTCCGCTCGTGCCGCTGATCGCCGAGACCGGCGGGCTCAATGCGATGCTGGTGGATTCGACCGCTCTGCTCGAGCGCGCGGTCGGCGATGTGCTGGCCTCGGCATTTCAGAGTGCCGGGCAACGCTGCTCGGCGTTGCGCCTGTTGTGCCTGCAGGAGGACATTGCCCCGGCCATGCTCGCGATGTTGACCGGGGCGATGGCGAAATTGCGCATCGGTGATCCGAGCGAGATCGATACCGATGTCGGCCCGGTGATCGATGCGGCGGCCCAGGAGCAGCTCGAGGCCTACATCGCAGCGCTGCCGCGGCGGCAGATCCTGTACCGGTGTCAGATGCCGGCCGCGCTGAGCGGCCATTTCGTCGCACCGACGCTCGTGGCTCTGGAGCGCATCGAGGACCTGCGCCAGGAAGTGTTCGGTCCGGTGCTGCACGTGGCGAACTGGCGCGCGGGGGATCTCGAGCAGGCGGTTGAACGCATCAATGCCAGCGGCTACGGGCTTACGATGGGGCTGCAGACGCGCCTGACGCAGCATATCGAGCTGGTGCGTCGGTGCGCGCGCGTCGGCAATCTCTACGTCAACCGCAGCATGATCGGTGCCGTGGTCGGTTCTCAGCCTTTCGGCGGCGAAGGCCTGTCCGGCACCGGGCCGAAGGCCGGCGGCCCGCAATACCTGACGCGCTTCATGACGGAGCGGGCCGTGAGCATCGATACCACTGCCGCCGGCGGCAACGTCGAATTGCTGCGGGCCGCGGACTAGCGCAGGGCGAATCGCAAGAGCTGGCGGCGCTGCGCACCGCGCTCGGAAGCTAACGAAAATCCCGCGAGTTTCGCTCCAGCCCCGATAGCCATCGCGACGCGTCGTACAGCCGTCGCGCGACCACGTGCGCGACGAGATCGCGTCTCTGCAGCGCACCGTCGACCACCAGCAGGCTCGATTCGAGTGCGCAGCGGCGCTGGGCGGCAAATACCTTCGGCCACAGAATCAAGTTGACGATGCCGGTTTCATCCTCGAGCGAGGCGAACACGACGCCCGAGGCTGTCGAGGGCTGCTGCATGTGGGTGATCAATCCACCAACCCGCACGTTGATGCCGTCCGGCAACTGCTGCAGCTCGCTGCTGCTGCGAAATCCCTTGCGCGAGAGCCTGGGACGCAGCAGCGCCAGTGGATGGCGACCGGTGGTGAGGCCGAGATGCCGATAGTCGGCCAGGATATTCTGGCTTTCGGTCGGTGCGGGCAGCGGCGCCGGCGCTTCGCGCGCCGATAGACCCTCGATCAGGCCGGGCAGGCGTTCCACGCCGAGCGCGCGCCAATGCGCTTCGTGTCGATGCACGCTCAAGGCCGCGAGTGCGCCTGCGGCCGCCAGCGACTGGACCGAGCGGCGCGACAATTGCGCGCGGGCGCCGAGCTCATCGATGCTGCCGAAGGGACCGTCGATCCGCGCGGTCACGAGCGCTAAGCCATCGGCCTCGTGCAGGCCACGCACCAGGCACAGCCCCAGGCGCAGCGCCGGATCCGGACCCTGCGCCGTGCGCTCGAGTGTGCAGTGCCAATCGCTCGACGTGACGTCGACCGGCAGTACTGTGACGCCATTGCGGCGCAGTTCCTGCGTGATCTGGGCCGGGGCGTAGAAGCCCATGGGCTGGCTGTTGATCAGCGCCGCGGCGAAGGCCGCCGGCTCGTGGCATTTGAGCCAGCAGGAGATGTAGGTCAGCAACGCGAACGAGGCGGCGTGCGATTCCGGAAAGCCGTATTCGCCGAAGCCCAGGATCTGCTTGTAGATCTGTTCGGCGAACTCGCACGTGTAGCCGTTGGCCGCCATGCCGCTGAACAGCCGCTCGCGATAGGGTGTGAGTCCGCCGCGGCGCTTCCAGGCCGCCATGGCGCGGCGCAGTCCGTCGGCTTCGCCCGGGGTGAAGTCCGCGGCGACGATCGCGATCTGCATGACCTGCTCCTGGAAGATCGGCACGCCGAGCGTCCGCTGCAGCACGCTCTTGAGTGCCTCGCTCGGATAGGTGACCGCCTGCGGGTCCTCACGCCGCTGCAGATAGGGGTGCACCATGTCGCCCTGGATAGGTCCGGGCCGCACGATCGCGACCTCGATCACCAGATCGTAGAAGCAGCGCGGCCGCAGGCGCGGCAGCATGCTCATCTGGGCGCGCGATTCGATCTGGAACACACCGACGGTCTCGGCGCGGCAGATCATGTCGAAGGTGGCGGTGTCCTTCGAGGGAATGTCCTGCATGGTGAGCCGGACGCCGCGATAGCCCTCGATCAGATCGAAACAACGGCGCAATGCCGTCAGCATGCCGAGCGCCAGTACATCGACCTTGAGCAGTCCGAGCGATTCCAGATCGTCCTTGTCCCACTGGATCACGGTGCGATCGGCCATCGCGGCATTCTCGACCGGCACCAGCGTGCTCAAGGGTACGCCGGCGATCACGAAGCCGCCGACATGCTGCGACAGATGGCGGGGGAAGCCGATCAGCTCGCGCACCAGCCGCGCCAGCAGGGTCAGCCGCGCCGGCTCGAGCTGCAGGCCGCAGCGGCTCAGCGCCTGCTGCATCTGATCGGGCGGCTCCCACCACATCTGC
>DASYNV010000335.1:0-3635 GCA_036008365.1 Steroidobacteraceae bacterium
ACCATCGAGATGCAGACCTTCGACGGTACGGTCGAAGAAATGGACATTGAGGATTGGGACTCGCAGTACGCAGGCGGCGACATCGAGGCGGCCGACGCGCCGGAGGACTGGAGCGGCTCCGTCGACGTCGATGGTGAAGACGACGCCCCCGCGCCCAACAGCGGTTATGAAGGCGACTCGCAGCTGGCCGCGGGCTACGAGGGTCTCGACCTGTTCGAAGAAGCCCCCGATCTGTTCAGGTAGCCGGCTGCAGCGCGCGAAAATCGCGCCGGCGTGACAGCACGTACAGCAGCAGCAGCGCTGGAATGCTCAAAGAAGCCGTATACAAGTAGAACGGCGGATAGCCGATCGCATCCACGACCCACCCTGAGGTCCCCATCAGCAGCTTCGGCGGCAGCGCGTAAAGCGACGACAGCACCGCGTACTGCGTGGCCGTGAACGAGGCGCTCGTGAGCGAGGACATGAAGGCGATCAGCGCCGTGCCATGCACCCCCTGGGCGAAGTTGTCCAGACTGATCACCGCAGCCAGTCCCGGGACACTCGGCGTGCCATGTGCGGCCAGAATCGAGAAACCGATGTTGGAGATGATCACGAGTGCGCTGCCGATCAGCAGCGAGTGAATCCGTCCGAGTCGCGCCACGACGAAGCCACCGATCAGGATGCCGGCGATGGTCCAGATGGTGCCGTATATCTTGGCCACCGCCGCGATCTGGACGAGCTTGAAACCCAGTTCCAGGTAGAACGGGTTGGCCATCACCCCCATGGTGAAGTCGGTCAGCCGGTAGGTACCGATGAAGGCGAACATCAGCAGCCCCAGTCCCAGCCCAAAGCGCGCGAAAAAATCGATGATCGGGCAGATCACGGCGCCGAGTACCCAGCCGCCCCCCTGGCGCAGCCAATGCGGCCAGTGGCGGCGATGCTCGAGCCAGGCGATCACGCGTTGCTCCGCCAGTACCGAGCTCTGTGGTGCGATGCGCTCAGGCTCGCGCACCGCCAATGTCGTGAGCATGCCGATGATCACGAGCGCCGCCATCGTGGCGTAGCTGTGCATCCAGCCTGAAACGTCGGCGATCCAGAGCGCGCCGGCCTGCCCGACCAGGATCGCAATCCGGTAACCGAGCTGGTAGGCGGCAGCCATGGTGCCCTGCTCACGCGCGGGCGCCGACTCGATGCGCCAGGCATCGATCGTGATGTCCTGGGTCGCGGCGGAGAAGGCCAGCCACAGTGCCAGCGCCGCGACATGCAGTACGTTCACCTTCGGATCGCTGAAGGAGATCGACAACAGCGCGGCGGCGACCGACAGTTGTGCGAGCAGCATCCAGCTGCGCCGCTGGCCGAGCGCGCGCCCGAGCAACGGCAATCGCAGCCGATCGACCACCGGTGACCAGATGAACTTGAGCGTGTAGACCAGCGACACCCACGACAGCATGCCGATGGTGGCGCGCCGGATGCCGCTCTGGCTCAACCAGGCGGACAGCGTGCTGAAGATCAGCATGAACGGCAGGCCGCTCGAGAAGCCGAGCGCCAGCATCGAGAGCGTTCGGGGCCGGACATAGTTACGCAGGGATTCCAGCGTCCCGGGAGACTGCTCGTTCAATTCGGTCGGTCCATTTCCGTAATGATAACCTGCGGGTTTGAGCCACGGCTTCCATTCGGAGGGGGCGATGCGGGACTATCAGCGCCGATTCATCGAACTCGCGCTGGCGCGCCAGGCGCTGCGATTCGGCGAGTTCACGCTCAAGTCCGGGCGTCTGAGTCCTTATTTCTTCAACGCCGGGATGTTCAACGACGGCGCCTCGATCGCCACGCTCGGCGACTGCTACGCGGCTGCGCTGCTGCAGTCGGGCGTGCGGTTCGACATGCTGTTTGGTCCCGCCTACAAGGGCATCCCGTTGGTGGCCGCCACCGCCATAGCACTCGCCCGCAATCATGTGCGCAATGTGCCCTGGGTCTACAACCGCAAGGAGGCCAAGGACCACGGTGAGGCAGGTGTGTTGATCGGCAGCCCCCTCAAGGGACGAGTCGTGATCGTTGACGATGTGATCACGGCCGGCACCGCGATCCGCGATTCGATCGAGCTGATCCGCCGCGCCGGTGCTGAACCCGTGGCTGTGAGCCTGGCGCTCGACCGCCAGGAGCGCGGCCTGAGCGAACGCTCCGCGGTCCAGGAGATGAGCGCGCAATACGGCCTGACCTGTGTCGCCATCCTCACCTTGAGCGACCTGATCGCGGCATTGGAGGCGCCGGGGACCGACCCGGCATTGGCACCCAACCCCGCGCAGCTGGAGGCGCTACGGGCCTACCGTCACAGGTATGGGATCACGGGTGTGGCGTAGTTCGCTTGCGGGGCGCAGCGACACGTGCAAAATGGCAGCAGAATGGACCATCGCCGCACCATCGTTGCCGTGAGCCTGGCCGCTTGCCTGGCGGCCGGCAGTGTGGGCGCGGCCCTCTCAGCGGACAACAGTTCGAGTGGGGGCACCAAGGTCTATCGCTGGACTGACGACAAGGGCGTCGTGCATTACGGCGACAGCGTGCCATCCGAATACTCGCAGAGGGATCGCTCGGTCCTCAACAATCAGGGGGTCGAGGTCGGCCACATCGAAGGTGGCATGAACGCAGCACAGCAAGCCGAAGCGGCGCGCACGGCCGGCATCGCCCAGCAGCGCGCGCAGCATGATCAGTTTCTGCTGGCCACCTATCTATCAACCAAGGATATCGAACAACTGCGCGACGAGCGCGCCGGGCTGGTGGAAGCACAGATCAAGGCGGCTTTGATCTACATCGATACGCTCAATACGAGACTCGGCGCCATGCAGGAGCGTGCCCTGCGCTTCAAGCCATACAACAGCGACGCCAGTGCCCGGCGCATGCCCGATGAGCTGGCCGAGGAGCTGGTGCACACGCTCAATGAATCGCGCACGCAGCGCCAGGCATTGGACGCCAAACGCCACGAAGTGACTGAACTTCGGGCGCAATTCGACAGCGACATTGCGCGCTACCGCGAGCTCACGGCCCGGCACAACTGATTACTGCCGGCCGCTGTGCCCGAAGCCGCCCGCGCCACGCGGGCTGGCGCCGAAGTCCTCGACTACCTCGAGCGCCACCTGGACGACCGGTACCACGATGAGTTGCGCGATACGCTCGCCGACCGCGATCTCGTAGCTCGCCCTACCGCGATTCCAACACGACACCATCAGTGGTCCCTGGTAGTCCGAGTCGATGAGCCCGACCAGATTACCGAGAACCAGACCGTGTTTGTGACCCAACCCCGAGCGCGGCAGGATCATCGCCGCGAGCCCCGGGTCCTCGAGATGAATGGAAAGCCCCGTGGGAATCAGCTCCGCCGCGCCAGGTTCCAGCCGCAGCGGCGCCGGCAGCAACGCGCGCAGATCCAGTCCGGCGCTGCCCTCGGTGGCGTAGTGCGGTAGCGGGAATTCGCTACCCAGGCGCGCATCGAGCACGCGGATGCGCAGCGTCCGGCGTGCCGCGGCGTCCATCAACCTTCGCGCAACTCCCGCACCGGTGAGCCCAGGTGTGATGGCTGGGTCTGCGCCTGCTCGCGGAAGCGCTCGACGATCACATTGGTGAGCGCGTTAGCGAGCTCGGTCTTGCTGGAGTCAGGCAGTTCGATC
>DASYNV010000336.1:0-3891 GCA_036008365.1 Steroidobacteraceae bacterium
TGGAGCTGAAGGCGGGCAGCTGCGGCATCGGCGCGGCTGCCGAAAGCTGCGCAGTGAGTGCGGCCGGTTGGCGGCCGGTGAGGACGCTGATGCGGTAGATGGTCGTCGCGATCGTCGCTTCGAGCGATGGAATCGTCGACAACGTAGTTTGATAGTTCGCCTCGGCCCTCGAGGTATCGAGCTCGTTGCCCCTGCCTGCCTCGAGCCGCACGCGCGTGAGCTTGAGCGTGCTCGCCTGCACAGCGGCGTTGCGCCGCGTGAGCGCCAGCTGATCCTGCAGGCCCCGTAAGATGAAGTAGTCCCGCGCGAGCTCGGCGATGACGGCCACCCGCGCATCGCGCAGGGTCGCCTCGCTGGCGCCGACGTCCGCGCGCGCCGCCTCGACATTTCTGCGCACCCGGCCGAACAGATCGAGCTCCCACAGTCCGTCGAAGCCGGCTTGCGCGGTATCGAACTCGCGCTGGTTGAATGTGTAGCCGGGTAATTCTTGGCTCGACTCCAGCACCTTCGCATAGCTCGCGTTCGCGGTGACCGTCGGAAACTGATCGAAGCCCGTGAGGCGGCGCGCCGCGCGCGCCGCCTGCAGGTTCGCCGTGGCCGCCTGCAAATCCGTGTTGTGCATGACCGAGTCTTCGACGAGTTGCGTCAGCAAGGGATCGCCGAAAGTGGTCCAGTAGCGTTCTTCAGGATCGCCTGCGGCCAGACCGGGTTCCGACGCGTTCACGAAGTGCGAATCCACAGCTTCCTGCGGTCGATGATAGTTGGGTCCCACGGCGCAACCCGCCAGCAGCACAGCGCCGAAGATCGCGAACGCACCCGCGCAGCCTCTTGATTCACGCACGGTTCGGCTCCTCCGTCTCGACCGCAGCGTGGCCGAGATGCCGGGCGACGCCGCTCGGCCAATGACGCGCCAGAAACATCTCGATGGTCACGAAGAACACCGGTGTCAAGAACAGGCCGAACGAGGTCACGCCGAGCATACCGGCGAAAACCGCGATGCCGATGGCTTGACGCATTTCGCTGCCGGCACCCGCGGCGACGACCAAGGGAATCACGCCCATGATGAAGGCGAACGAGGTCATGAGGATCGGCCGCAGCCGCAGCCGACACGCCTCGACGGCTGCATCCACCGGGCTCAAGCCGGACACGACGCGCTCGCGCGCAAATTCCACGATCAAGATTGCGTTCTTGCAGGCGAGACCGACGAGGACGATGAAGCCGATCTGGGTGAGCACGTTGTTATCCGACCCCTTGAGCCACACGCCCACCATGGCGGAGAGCAAACACATGGGGACGATGAGGATCACGGCGAGCGGCAATGCCCAGCTCTCGTACTGCGCGGAAAGAATCAGGAACACGAGCATCACACAAATCGGAAACACGATGAGCGCCGTATTGCCGGCCGTCTTTTGCTGATAGGTGAGATCGGTCCATTCGTAGCCGAAGCCGTTCGGCAAAGTGTCCTTCAGAACCCGCTCGATCGCGGCGGTGGCTTGACCGGAGGAGATGCCGGGGGCGCCTTGACTGTTGACGTCGGCCGCGAGGTACACGTTGTAGTGCGAGACCCGATCGGGTCCTGATTCAAAGCGTACGTCCGCCACCGCGCCCATGGGCACCATGTCGCCGTGCAAATTGCGCATTTTGAGGTTCGCGATGTCCTCGGGCTGAGCGCGGAACTGCGGCTCGGCCTGGGCGTACACACGATAGGTGCGGCCGAAGCGGTTGAAGTCATTCACGTAGGTCGAACCGAGGTAGGTCTGCAGCGTGTCGAACACGCTCGACAGCGGCACCGATTGCTGCTTCGCCTTCACGCGATCGACGTCGGCATAGAGCTGCGGAACGCTGTTCTGGAACGTCGTATACGTCGCGTACGGGTTGAGCTCATGCTGCTCGCGCGCCTTGCTCATGACCTCGTTGGTGACCCGAGCCAGCTCCTCGTAGCCGTGTGCGCCCCGATCCTGGATGAACAGCTTGAATCCGCCCGTATTGCCAAGACCCTGCACCGGCGGCGGCGGCACCGCGAAAATCACCGCGTCCTGGATGGCGCCGAACTTTTTGTTGAGCGCGGCGGCGATGGCGCCGGCGGACAGATCCTTGG
Organism: Steroidobacteraceae bacterium; assembly: GCA_036008365.1. GTDB lineage: Bacteria > Pseudomonadota > Gammaproteobacteria > Steroidobacterales > Steroidobacteraceae > FEN-1191. Next base: position 2,099 of record DASYNV010000336.1, read on the forward strand.
TCGTGCGCTCCTCGAACGGCTTCAAGGGGAAGAAGCACACGGCCGCGTTGCTCAGGTTCACGAAGCCTTGTATGGAAAGGCCCGAGAAGCCGATGGTGTGATCGACGCCGGGCGTGTGGTCGGCGATTTCCGAGATCTGCTTCACCACACTCTCGGTTCGATCCAGCGAGGCCGCATCGGGCAGCTGCACGATGCCGACCAGATATTGCTTGTCCTGCGACGGAATGAAGCCGCCGGGCACTATGTGGAATAGGCCCCAGGTGCACACCAGCAGCACGCCGAACACGGCGAGCACGAGGCCACGCAGCGCCGTGAGACGCGATACGCCATGGCCGTAGCGCTCCGAAGCGCGCTCGAACACGCGGTTGAACCGGCCGAAGAACCAACCCAGCACTTTGTTGATGGCGCGCTGAAAGGCATCCGGCGGCGCGTTCCGCGGCTTCAAGAGGAGCGCGGCCAGCGCGGGCGAGAGTGTCAACGAGTTGAACGTCGAGATGATGGTGCTGGCCGCGATCGTGATGCCGAACTGCCGGTAGAACTGGCCGGTGAGCCCGCTCACGAAAGCGACCGGAATGAACACGGCGCAGAGCACCAGCATGATGGATATGATCGGGCGGGTAACTTCGGCCATGGCCGCATGCGCCGCGGCCCGCGGGTTCAAGCCGTCCTCGATCTTGCGCTCGATGTTCTCCACCACCACGATGGCATCGTCGACCACGATGCCGGTCGCGAGCACGAGTCCGAACAAGGTCAGGGAGTTGATGGAAAATCCCGCGAGCAGCAGCGCCGCCATGGTGCCGATGATCGCGACGGGTACGGCGACCAACGGAATGACACTGGCGCGCCAGGTCTGCAGGAACACGACCACCACCAGCACCACCAGCAGAACCGCCTCGAACAGGGTGTGCACGACGGCGTGGATCGAGCTGCGCACGAATACCGTCGGGTCGTAGTCGATTTCGTAAGTCACGCCCTCCGGAAAACTCTTGGCGAGATCCTTCATGGTGGCGCGCACCGCGGTCGACAGGTCGAGCGCGTTCGCGCCCGGGAGCTGGAACACCGGGATCGCCACCGCCGGCTTGCCATCGAGCATGCTGCGCAGGGCGTAGGTTTCCGGACCGAGCTCGAGCCGGGCGATGTCGCGCAAATAGGTCGTCTCGCCGTTGGCCCCGTTCTTGATGATGATGTTCTCGAACTCTTGCTCGGTCTGCAGCCGGCCCTGCGCATTGACGATGTACTGGAACTGCGTCCCCGGCAGCGCCGGCTGGCCGCCGATCTGGCCGGCCGCGACTTGCACGTTCTGCTCGCGTACGGCGGCCAGCACTTCGTCCACGTCGATGCTGCGCGCGGCGAGCTTGCCGGGATCGAGCCATAGCCGCATGGCGTAGTCGCCCGAGCCGAACACCTCGACGTCACCCGCTCCCTGCAGACGCGCCAGCACGTCCCGGATCTGAATGACGGCGTAGTTGCGCAGGTACAGCGAGTCGTAACGGCCGGTGACCGAGCGCAAGAACACCACCATGGTGAGATCGGGAGAGCGCTTTTGCGTTATCAGGCCGACCTGGCGCACGACGTCCGGCAGGCGCGGCTCGGCCTGCGAGACGCGGTTTTGCGTCTGCACCTGCGCGATGTCGAGATTGGTGCCCAGCCGGAACTTGACCGTTATCGAGAAGCTGCCGTCCGGAGTCGCGGTGGATTCGGTGTAGATCGCGTTCTCGACGCCGTTGATCTGCTGCTCGAGCGGCGTGATCACGGTCTCCGCGATGGTCTTCGGCGAGGCGCCCGGATACTGG
>DASYNV010000337.1:0-1532 GCA_036008365.1 Steroidobacteraceae bacterium
TCGTCCAGGCCGCCACCGGCAGGCGAGCCACGCGCCGATCACGACACTCAGGGCGTTCGCAATCGGGCGCGCCACTAGCGCCCAGTAGCCGTAGCCGCGAATTGCGACAACTATGGCCGCAGCTATCCCTACCAGGCTGCCGAGCAGCTGGATTCGGGCAATTCGGCCGAATTGCATCGTTCGTCGCAACAGCGCCAGGTGCTGATTCGAGAGCCCCCACAGCACGAAGGTGATCGAAGTACAGAGCGCGATCGGCTCGAGCGCGGGTTGGCGATAGATTGCGGCGATCAGCGGGCTGCAGGCGGCGACGACGACGGCGACCGCCAGGCCGACGCCACTGGCGATCCAGAACAGAGTGCTGATCTGACCCGGGGTTATCTTCTTTCGCTGGGTGGTGGCGTCTCCAAGCCCAAAATCGATGAGCAGCGGCGCAAAGCTCGTCAGAACCGTGATGATCGCCACCAGGCCAAAATCTGCCGGCGTCAGGAGCCGCGCCAGGATTACGGCTGCAAGTATCTGCAGGGCACCGTTGCCGTACTGCATCGCGACCGAGACGATTCCGCCGCGCAAAGCCCGGCGGCCCAGATCGCCCGATTCCTGGTGGTCCTCGAAATAGACATCCACGCTCTCGGTCATGCCGGCTCAATCAGGACAGGGGATGCAGCAGAATATCCGCCAGCAGTTTTTCGGATTCTATGATCTCGGTCCGCACTCCGGTGCGGGATCTCCACCAGGAATCCGGGTCGAAGTCCGAATAGCGTGACGCACGCACACTCAGCTCGAGACCGCGACCGCGCGTAGTACGCGCCAGCATGCGCGCGCTGCGGCGCGAATGATCACGGGTGCTCACGAAGACTGCGCTGCGGTAGCGGTGCTGCGCGCACCAGTCGGCAAGATCGCGCGATTCATCATCGGTACCCTCGACGGTGCGGGGGATCACCTCCACGGCGTCGATCCCGAGCTCATGCAGTTGCCTGGCGGACACCGCCGCCGCGTCGAGATACGGCACGCCCCGCCGCAGGAATTCACGATCGGCGGCGCCGGGCGGATCGGCGAACAGCGCAATGCGCGCCGCGACGCTCTCATGCACCAGGTCGGCTGCCTCGAGCACCCCGGCGCCGTCCGAATCGACGGACAGGACGATGACGTCGGCGTGCTGTACCTGGTCGGTTATAACCAGAGCGCGACCCATGGCACGCAGCAACGAGATGCGCAGCGGCGTTATGACAAGGGCGCAGGCCGCAGCCAGGAGCATGGTGACCGATGCCAGCGTGTACCGTCGCAGTCGCACGAGCGATCAGATACAGCAGACGCGCATCGATGGCAAGGCGAGTGCCGACACGTCAATCGCAGCGCGCGTCAGCGATTAGGTCGAGCAGGTCACAATAACTACTACTGCGTTTGACCCGTTCGGTGGCCTCTGGCAGCTTGTGAAAATGGCCTGAAAAAGCTCGCTCGACGAGGCGAGCGACAAGCAATGAGGCCGAGCCCGGGGGGCAATTTCCGAGTGTCAAACCGCAGGTACGTACTCA
>DASYNV010000338.1:0-4105 GCA_036008365.1 Steroidobacteraceae bacterium
TGCGCACCGAGCCAGAGTACGTAGGTGATACCGCCAAACACCATCGCGGTGCCGATGGCGGTCAGACCTGCGCGCACGCGGCTGCGCAGTATGGCGGCCCGGAAGCTGTGCTCGACCGCGACGGCATAGCGACGGCTCTGCAGCTCCTCGAGCGTAAAGGCCTGCACGGTCTGGATGGCATTCAGCGTCTCATCGACCAGGCTGCTGGTGTCGGCGATCCGGTCCTGTGCCGTGCGCGACAGCCGCCGCACCTGACGTCCAACCAGCAGGATGGGCGCGATCACCAGCGGAATCAGCACCAGGATCACGGTCGTGAGGTGCGCGCTGGTCAGCGCCAGCAGGATCAGCGCACCGATCAGGTTGAGCACCGAGCGCAGCGTGATCGAGAGATTGACGCCCGAGATCGCCTGCACGAGCGTGGTATCGGCGGTCAAGCGCGAGAGGACCTCGCCGGTGCGCGTGACCTCGAAGAAGGTCGGATCCATGCGCACCACGCGCGCGTAGACTGCCTCGCGCAGATCGGCCACCACGCGCTCACCGAGCCATGTCACGAGATAGAAACGCAGCGCCGCGAATATGCCGAACAGCGCCGCCGCGGCCAGGAAGCCCACGAAATAGCGGTTGATGACGCCGGCGTTGTTGGCCGCAAGGCCGTGGTCGATCAATTGCCGCAGCGCCACGGGTACCGCGAGCATCGCGGCGGCGGCCACCACCAGTGCGACCAGAGCTGCCGCCAACAGCCTGCGGTGCGGCAGCAGAAATGGAACCAGGGCCCGCAACGGGCGCAGCGATTTAGCCTTGGGTCGGTCGCCAGCGTCGGCCATGATCAATGATACTGGGAGCCGGTGCACACATTGCGGTACGATGACGCTTGTCTCTAGGCCGAGACAGTGGTCTTCTATGGGGGTTTGGCGCTACCGTGCTTTATTCCGTCTTCTGATAACTGGAGGATCCGCTCATGGCGCTTTGGAAGGAAACCGGTTCGAATCCGAGCCCGTCTGCGAGCGGCACGCCTGCCGCCAGCAACGCATCAACCGTAACTGAGCTGCACAAGGGCCCGGACAGGGCGCCCGCAGAGCCGACACCGTCGGCAGATACGACCCGCCGCGCGACCGCACGCGTCAGTGGCGTCGAATCCGTGATTGCCGCCGAGCTCGCCATCGAAGGCAAGATCGTCGGCGGAGGCGATGTCCGCATCGCCGGCCGCTTCAAGGGCGATGTGCAGGTGGACGGCAATTTCCGTATCGACCCGGGCGCACGCCTCGAAGGCCAGGTGCGCGCGGGCGTGGTCGTGGTGGGCGGCGAACTGCAAGGCAATATCGATGCGGCCAAGCAGCTCGACGTACTCGCCACGGGCGTCATCGTCGGAGACGTCAAGGCCGCTTCGATCACCGTTGCTGCCGGCTCGCGCATGCGGGGTCATGTCGAGTTCGGTTGGGATGACAAGCACGCTGCGGTGGAATTGAAGGGCTCGACGCGCTCGGTATGAGTCTCATCCGCTCCGGTTCGCCCGGTGCGACGCGGGTCTGCCCGCATTGCAAGGCGACCGTGCTCGAAAGCGCAGCGGTGTGTCCGGGTTGCCGGCACCATCTGCGCTTCGGCGGAGCTGGACAGACGCTCGAACCTGGCGAAGGCTATTGCGCGCTCAGTGTCGACGGCACCATCGCGCACACCCAGGCCAGCGAACCGTGCGAGTACTGCGTGGTGCTCGACGTCCGCGATGAGCGCGGGACGCAATTGACGCGGCAGGTGGTCGGCGTCGGCGTCCTGCAGAGCGGCGAACGGCGGCGCCTGAACGTGTCGGTGGAGATGCTGCCCGTGAGGGCGCATGTGGCCGTGAAGGCACAGGCGCCGCTCAAGCCGCCCGGCGCGACAGTCTCCTCGCCGAGCATGAGCGCAAAGCCGGCGGCGAGCAGCAATCCGAACGGCCCACAGCAGCCCGCCAATATGATCAGCTCGAACGCCGCATCCGCATCGATGCGGGGATTGGGTGTAATCCGCAAACCGCGCTGAGCTCGCAGCTCCCGTGACCGACCGCGCGCCGGACCTCCGGCGCGCAGCCGTGTCTCGGCCGCTTTCAATGTTTCGGCTTGCGAAACTTGAACAGGAATTTGTCGCTGCGACCCTTGAGCTCGAACACCTTGGCGTCGTGCGGGTCGTCAGCGTTATGTAGCACATCGCTGCCCCCTTCGAACACGAAACCGACGCTGGTCACTTCCTGCTTGACCAGCTCCGGATCGATCCGATGCAGCGTATCGGTGTCGCGCGCCCCCGATCCGGCCGCAGCCACGTGATCCTCGACCATGAACACGCCGCCGGGCTTGAGCGAATCGAAGATGACCTTATCGATGACCTTCATGTCGGGCTTGCCGAAGAAGGCATTGTGCAGGTCATGATAGTTCTCGGACGTCCACACCACATCGAGCCCAGCCGGCAGCTTGAAGTCGGCGGCACTCAGGCTCTCGGCCGTGACGTTGCTGCAGGGATTGGCCGGTGCGGCGCCGCCACCGGCGTCCGGCGGCGGCGGATCGCGCTTCACGGTCGGAATCAGGCTGACCGTGTAGAGATGGCCCTTGGGGCCGACAATCTGGCAGAACAGGCGCGAGAAATACCCGCCTCCGGGCATGAGTTCGCCGACTTTTTGACCGGGCTTGATCCCGGCGAATGCAATCACCTGCTCGGGCTTTCGATTCACATCGCGCTCACGGTCCTTGTCCGGACGGCTGGCATTGTTGACCGCGGCCGTGATGTAGCGCGGCACCTGGGCCGCGCCGACGGCAGCGGCAAGTCCCAAGGCCGCGCAGGCAGCCAGCAATGCGCTGGTACGAAATTCAGTTGTCATGGCATCCCCGCTTGCAGATGTTGTGGGCCGCGAGAATACCTCAGCTCGCGGGCATTCGCCCCCCGAGCGCCAACTGCAGATCGATGCTGTCCTCGAAGTGCTGTGCCTGCGCACGCACCAGGCCCAGACGCGCCTGCTGGCTCTGGCGCTGCGCCTCGAGCACCTGCAACACGCCGGTATTGCCGGCGGTATAGCTCTCGCGCGTCAGGCCAAGATTCTCGCCCGAGATGGCGACCGCGGACTGCTCGCTGTCGAGCAGCTCCCGGTCATGCTCCAGCGCCTCGAGCGCGTCGGCAACCTGGCCAAAGGAATGCAGCACCACCTGTTCGTAGTTCGCCAGCGAGGCGTGCATCGCCTCGCGTGCGGCGCGCTCGCGCGCGCGCAACGTGCCGTGATCGAACAGAGGCTGCGTCAGACTGCCGGTCAGGCCCGCGGCACTGCTGTTGGAATCAAACAGCGAGTGCAGCACCGTCGACTGCATGCTGGCGGTGGCGGTGAGGCTGATCTGCGGATAGAGATTGGCAGCCGCGATGCCCACGGCCGCCGTCGCCGCGTGCAGCTGCGCCTCGGCGGCCAGGATATCGGGCCGACGGTGTGCGAGCTCGGCGGGCAGCGTCTGCGGAACCGACGACGGCGATGCAAATTCCTCGAGTTTGAAATCCGGTGCGCTCCAGGCTGCGGGCGCCTCGCCCACCAGTAACGCCAGTGCGTGTTCGGCGGTGCTGAGCTCGCGCCGCAGCGCGGGCAGCAGCGTCTGATCGTTGGCACGCTGACTCTGGGCGTTGAGCACATCGACGCGATTGGCGCTGCCGGCTTCGAAGGCGTCCTGCACGAGTTTCAGGTTGCTTTCGTCATCGGCCAGTAGCGCCTCGACGCTCTCGATCTGCGCGCGTGCGGACCCTGCGGCCAGCGCCTGGTGCGCGACGTTGCCGCTCACGGCCAGTTCCGCGGCTTCCACCTCGTGCTGCTGGGCGACGGCCAGCGCGCGCTGCTGCTCGACGGTGCGGCGTACCCCGCCCGCGAAGTCGAACAGGTAGCTGACCCCGAAGCCGACCGAGTAGAAGGTGAAAGGCGGCAGTTTTTCGGGGCCCAGGAAGGCCGCGCCATATTTCTGCCGGCCGGCACTCGCATCCAGATCGAGGCGCGGATACTCGGCGCCCTCGCTCGCTGCCGAGAGCGCTTGCAACTGCGCCAGCGTCGCGCGCGATGCCAAGAGATCGCGGTTGTGGGCCAGTGCTTCGCGAATGGTGGCATCGAGCCGCG
>DASYNV010000339.1:0-6705 GCA_036008365.1 Steroidobacteraceae bacterium
GTGCTGCGCTGAGTTCCTGCTCGCGCGCCTGGGCCTGCGCGCTGTGCTCGCGCAACAGCTGCTCGGCCTGCGCCTTGGATTCGCGCGCCGCCTTTTCGGCCTGCCCCTGGTGCTCGCGCTGGGCCCGTTCCTGCGCACGGCTCTCGTCCTCGAGTGACGCAATGCGTTCGCGTGCGGCGGCTCCGGCCGCTTCCAGGTCGCGCCGCACCGTCTCGAGTGCACTTTTTGCGGCCTCGAGCTCACGCACGCGCTCTGCCTGCGTGTGCAGCGACCCGCGTAATTCCTGTTCGTGTACGCCCGAGGTGTGCGCGCGTTCGGAGGATTCCTGCTCCAGTGACGCAATGCGTTCGTCGCGCTCCGCAATCATGCCGTCGTACAGCTGGCGGCGCCCTTCCTGATGCTGCAGCGTCTCGCGGTAGCGCTCGCCGCGCGAGCGCCACTGCGACAGATCCTGCTCGGCGTGTTGGTAGCGTTGCTGCAGCTGGCCGCGTTCGGTCTGCAGCGCCGTGAGTTCGGTCGCCTGCGCCTGGGCGCGCGCCTGCAGGGCCTCACCTTGCGCGCGCGCCTTGCCCAGCTGCTCCTGAAGCTCCGAGCGCATCGTGCTCAGGGCCATCAGCTCGCTGTCGAACTTCGCCTGTCGCGAGCCGAGTTCGATTTCGTGCCGGACCTGGCGCTCGGCCAGAGCGGAATCCAGGTTCGCGGCCCGCGTCTCGAGCTCGGCGATGCGCCGATCGCGCAGGCCGACTTCGCGCTCGTAGACCGACAACTCTTCGCTCTTGCGATTGAGCATCTGTTCGAGCTCGCGCAGATTCCCGCCGAGGCTACCGAGATCGCGCTCGAGCTGACTGCGGCTCTGGCTGACCGAGGCGAGGTCGGAACGCAGCGCGCCGATTTCGGCTTCGTGCTGGCTCGTGGGCACCGGCTCCGGTTCCTGTTCGGCGCGCAGGCCACGCAGCCGCTGGGACGACAGCGCGGGCAGTGTCTGGGTGCTGGCGCTGTCGGTCGCATGACCCGGCGACATCCAGGCGTCGGTGGCCGACAGCGGATCGCCGCTGGCGGACAATTGGGGCAGTTCGGCCGTCTCTTCCAGATCGGGCGACTGTGGCGGCGGACTGGCTTTGGTCTTCGTGGACAAGTGTTCTATTCCTCGGCTCGCAGGGCCGGTCAAGCGAGTCCGAGGAACTCGCGCAGTTGCGCCGCCTGCCGCTCGAGCTCGGTGGCGCCATGCAGGCGTTCATCGGCCGCGCGCAGATCGATCACGAGCGACGGATGACGCAGCGTACGCGCCTCGGCGCGCACCGTATCGGTGTCGGGCGATAGCACCACGCGGCCGACCAGCGTCGGCCGCTGGTGCAGCAGCGCAGCCGCGACCGCCACCCCGCTATCGTGCGCCAACAGATCGACATGGCGCACGTGCATCGAATCCAGAAAGTCACTGAGCGCCTCGGCGATCGTCGTGCTGCTCAGTCCCTCGGTGCCGTCCGACTCGCCGCAACCGGGCAGATCCGGGGCATAGACCGAACGGTCGCGTCCGAGCGGCGCCAGCAGCGGCGCAAAGAAGCGGCCCGATCCGGGAGCTCCCGGTACGCATAACAGCGTGGTGGCTTCATCGAAGCCACCACCACCAGGAATGGCGTAACGCATGTGCAGCTGACCGTATCGGCAATCAAAGTAGGCACGGCGCAGGCGTGGCTCCGTCTGCACGAAGCTGGTAGCGCGACGGGCTTTGGTCATGGACGTAAATCACCTCATTGGAGGCTACGGCATGATTATTCCTCAACCGATTGCGCCGCTTTGCGACCCACTGCCCAAAAAAGCAGGGTCGGCGGCTTGCGTTGTTCTCTTGACATAACGGCGCTGCAACGCAGCATCGTCACCGGCCCCGCCACACGGGTCGTCGACTCAGAACATACCGGAGGGATCGACTTCGCCAGGGTGCGCGTCCTGAGCCCGGGCCGCGATGAATTCTCCGGTGATCATGGCGTCGTAGCCGAGCCCCGGGCCCACCATCGGATAGACCCCGGCATCCGGATCGATGATGACCTCGAGAAATGCCGGACCGTCGTAGTTCAGGAACTCTTCGACCACCGCGGCCACGTCCTGTTTGCGATCGAGGCGCTTGGCCCACTGGAAGCCGTCGGCGCTCGCGGCCCGCACGAAGTTCTTCTTGTGCAGCGACTTATCGCTGCCCGACAGTCGGCCCTTGAAGAACAGCTTCTGCCATTGCTTGACCATGCCGTCGCCGAAATTGTTGAGCACGACGACCTTGATGGGCAGATCGTAGGTCGTCACGGTCTCGAGCTCGCCGATGTTCATGCGGATACTCGCATCGCCGTCGAAATCGATCACCAGTCGTCCCGGATTGGCCACCTGTGCGCCGATGGCGGCCGGCAGGCCGAAGCCCATCGTGCCCATGCTGCCCGATGTCAGCCATAACCGCGGCTCGCGAAAGTCGAACATCTGGGCGGCCCACATCTGATGCTGGCCGACGCCGGTACTGATGATGGCCTCGCCGCGAGTGTGGCGGTTGATTTCCTCGATCACAAAGTGCGGCTGCACCAGCTCGCTGCCGCGATCGTAATTCATGGCGTGGGCGTGCTTGAGCTCATCCAGCTGCCGCTGCCATGCGGTGAAGTCGAGCTGCTCGGGTCCCAGGCGAGTGCCATAGGCCGTCAGTGCTCGCAGCGCCTCGGGCAGCAGACCGACATGGCTCCACTGCGAGTGCTTCACCTTGTTGATTTCGGCCTGATCGATGTCGAGGTGAGCAATACGGCGCGCATTGCGCGCGAACTTGTGCGGGTCGCCCGCCACCCGGTCATCGAAGCGCGCACCGACCGCAATCAGAAAATCGCAGTCCTCGACCGCATAATTGGCGAACGCGGTGCCGTGCATGCCGAGCATGCGCATTGACAATGGATGGGTCGTGTCGACGGCACCGATGCCCATGAGCGTGGTGACCACCGGCACACCGAACCGCTGCGAGAATTCGGCCAGCGCACCGGCGGCACCGCCATTGATGACGCCACCGCCCGCGTACAGCAGCGGACGCCGCGACTCTTTGAGCAGTCCAAAAAAATCGGCCGCGGCGCCGTCCGTGAGGACGCTCGCGGTCCATTCGTCCAGGCGTTGCCGATAGCCGGGTATCGCAAGCGTGCCCTCGCCGCTGAACACGCCGGTGGCGGTCTGCACGTCTTTCGGAATGTCGATCACGACCGGTCCCGGGCGGCCGGTGCGGGCGATCTCGAACGCCGTCCGCATGGTCGCCTCGAGGCGCTTGGGGTCGGTAACCAGGAACACGTGCTTGGCCAGCGAGCCCATCATCGCGGCCACCGGCGCCTCCTGGAAGGCATCGGTTCCGATCGAGGCCGTGGCGACCTGCCCGCAAATGACCACAATGGGCACCGAGTCGGCCATGCAGTCGCGCACCGGTGTCGCGGTGTTGGTGGCGCCGGGACCCGAGGTGACCATGCACACGCCGACGCGACCGCTGGCCCGCGCGTAGCCGGCGGCCATGAAGCCCGCGCCCTGCTCATTGGCCGGGACGATCAGCGCCACCTGCTTGGCCGAGGCGCGCCGCTGCTCTTCGTTGAATGTGAATATCGCATCATAGGTGGGCAGGATCGCGCCACCGCTGTAGCCGAAGATCGCGTCGGTGCCCTCGTCGGCGATCACCTGGACGATCATCTGCGCTCCGGACATGGTCTTGCCGGTCTGCGGGTGCACTCCGTGGCGCACGGCTTTGGCACTGTCAGTCATCGTTCCATTATGGACGACAATGGCCGACGCCGCCCGCAATTGGCTATTCTGCACGCATATGCGTCATATCATCGGCATTCAGCTGCAGAACGAAGCCGGCGCGCTCACCCGCGTGGCCAGCATGTTTTCCAGTCGCGGCTATAACATCGAGTCGCTTTCGGTGGCGGCCACCGACGACCCGACGATCTCGCGCCTGACACTCGTGACCAGCGCTTCCGAAGCGGTGATGCTGCAGATCGTCAACCAGCTCAAGAAGCTCATCGACGTCGTCAGCGTCGAGGACATGACGCGCGGCGAGCACATCGAGCGCGAGCTGGTACTGATCAAATTGCGCCTCGATGCCGAGCGACGCGACACGGTGCGCGGCTACGTCATTCGCACCGGCGGCCGGGTGCTCGATCCTTCGAGCGAATGCTTCATCGTCGAGCTGCTCGGCAGCGAGGCCGAGATCAACGGCTTCCTGCGCACTCTCGCCGCGCATGCCGAACTGGTCGAGGTGGTGCGCAGCGGCGCGCTCGGCATCAGCCGTGAGACGCGCACTTTGCGGCTGGTCGAATGAGCGCCGGTCGAGTGACGCTCAGGGCGCCGCGCCCGGAATCAACACCGAGGCGCCGACCGTGCGGCGCGTTTCGAGATCACGATGCGCCTGCGCCGCATCCTGCAACGCATAGCGCTGCCCAATCGGCACCTTGAGTTTGCCGCTCTTGACCTGCGCGAACAGCGAGCGCGCGGCGGCCGCGAGCTCCTCGGGCTTGGCGATGTAGTCGAACAGTGACGGGCGGGTCAGGAACAGCGATCCGCGCCGCGTCAGCTCCAGCGGCGCGAACGCCGGCACCGGTCCCGAGGCATTGCCGAAGCTCACCATCATGCCGCGCGGACGCAGGCTGTCGAGCGAGTCGATGAAGGTGTCCTTGCCGACCGAATCGTAGACTACGTTGGCCATCTGACCGCGCGTGTACTTGCGCACCGAGGCGACGATCTCGTCTCGTCCGGCAATGAACACCTGGTGACAGCCCTGGCGGCGCGCGATCGCGGCCTTGGCCTCGGTACCGACGATACCCATGACGCGCGCGCCGAGGCTTCTGGCCCACTGCGACAGCAACGAGCCGACCCCGCCGGCGGCGGCATGCACCAGCACGAAGTCGCCCGCCTGCACACGATAAGTCCGGCGCAGCAGGTACTCCGCCGTCAGGCCCTTGAGCATCAGCGCGGCGGCCTGTTCGTCGCTGATCACGGCCGGCAGCTTCACCAGCCGCGCCGCGGGGATGTTGCGGTACTCCGAATACGCTCCGGCGGCGCCATGGACATAGGCCACGCGCTGGCCGACCTTCAGTCCCCGCACACCGGGACCGAGCGCCACCACCACGCCGGCGGCCTCGCGGCCCGGGACTTCAGGCAGCGGCCGCGGATACAGTCCGCTGCGATCGTAGATGTCAATGAAATTGACGCCGATCGCCGTGTGCCGCAACTGCACTTCGGCACGAGCCGGCTTTCCGAGCTCCCGGCGCTCCCACTTGAGCACCTCGGCGCCGCCGTGCTCGTAGAAAACAATGGCGTTGGAGGTGCCCGTGGTCACGGCGCTACAGCGCGGCGTTGTCGGTCTCGCCGGTGCGGATTCGAACGACCCGATTGATATCCGTGATGAATATCTTGCCGTCCCCGACCTTTCCGGTCTTGGCAGCCTTGAGTACCGCCTCGACCACCTGATCGACCAGGTCAGTGCGCACCGCGACTTCCACGCGTGTCTTGGGCACGAAATCGACCACGTATTCCGCCCCGCGGTAGAGTTCCGTGTGTCCGCGCTGCCGGCCGAATCCTTTGACTTCCGTGACGGTCATGCCCGATACGCCGATTTCCGACAGCGCCGCGCGGACATCATCGAGCTTGAAAGGTTTGATAATCGCCGTAACCAGTTTCATGCGAGAACTTTCGCCTCCATTCTTGTTCGGTCGGCCACAGCCCCGTCCCGGTTGGGTGCAGCTTTCGTGCCACGATCAGGTGCACCCCCTAGTCTACTCTACGGGCAAGCCGTGCAACGACGCAGACGCGGCCTTGCGGCGCCCGCCCCGCCAAGCGCCCGGCACCAATTAAGAGCAATTGACCCGGGCGACGCTCGTTTATAACGCGAATTCATCACCGCAGCACGATCAGCAGATCCTTGGCGTCGACCGTCATATCCGGCTGCACCAGCACTTCGGCTACCTCGCCCTCGATCTCGGCGCGCACCGCGGCTTCCATCTTCATGGCCTCCAGCGTCGTCACGACATCGCCGCGCGTGACCCGCTGCCCGACGGCGACCTTGATGGTGGTGACGGTGCCGGGCATCGGCGCGCCGATATGCCGCGGGTTGCCGGCATCGACCTTACGCTGCGGCGGACGTTTGGGTTTCTGACTGCGATCGACCACGCGCACCGAGCGCGGCTGGCCATTGAGTTCAAAGAACACCGTGCGCGTGCCGTCCTCGTGCGGCTCGCTCTGCGTGACATAGCGGACGATCAACGTCTTGCCACGCTCGAGATCGACGCTGATCTCCTGGCCCGGCTGCATGCCGTAGAAAAACACCGGCGTCGGCAGGATGGCAACGTCACTGAACCGGCGCCGGTCGGCGGCGTACTCGCTGAAGACGGCCGGATACATCAGATAAGAGGCGAGCTGCTGATCGGTCACAGCGCGGCCGATACGCGCATCGGCCGCGACGCGCAACTGCGCGAAATCCGCCGGCGGCAGCTCCTCGCCGGCGCGACGCCGGCGCGGCGCGGCCCCCTTGAGTACCTTGCGCTGCAGGGCTTCGGGGAAGCCGCCGTAGGCCTGGCCGAGATCGCCACGGAACAGGCTCACGACCGACTCCGGGAACGCCACCTCGGTATTCGGATCGAGCACCGCGGCGCGCGACAGTCCGCTGGTCACCATGAGCAGCGTCAGGTCGCCGATCACCTTCGATGTCGGCGT
>DASYNV010000340.1:0-4005 GCA_036008365.1 Steroidobacteraceae bacterium
GGTGACGATCAGCGCGGTCGGCGCGCCCTTGCGTTCGATGACCGCGTTGGTGACCACCGTGGTGGCATGGGTCACAACGTCGTTGAGGTCCTTGAGCGCCAGCCCTGCGCGCGTCAGCACCAGTTGCGCGGCGCGGAAGAAACCTTCCAGCAGGTCGCGCGGCGTGGTCAGAGTCTTGTCAGTCCAGCTACGGCCGTCGTCGCAGGTGAGGACTGCGTCGGTGAAAGTGCCGCCAATGTCGATGGCGAGTGCAAACTTGCTCATGATGCCTGTGTCTCGCGATATCCCAGACGGCGCGAGAAATCGGCGGCCGCCTCCAGCACCGCTGCGATCAGCGCCGGCGCCGGCCGCGGCGGGAGATGCTGGATCGAGCCGAGGATGCCGATGGTCGCGACCAGCGTCCCGCCGGCATCGAACACCGGTGCGGCGAGCGCGTTGATGCCGCTCAATACTTCGCCCGGGGCAACGGCCCAGCCGCGCTTCCTGACCTTGTCGACTTCGGCCTTGAGGCGATCGAGATCGGTCTTGGTGGCGTCGGTCCATTGTCGCAACGGCGTGCGCTGCACTTTCTTCCAGAGCTTCGGCGGTCCGAACGCCAATGCCACTTTGCCCTGCGCGGTGCAGTGGAAATCGAACAGCGTGCCTGGACGCGAGGAAATCTCCACCGCCGAGGGTTGCCGCAGAATGTCGATCACTCTGACGCCGTCGTCCTCGATCTGCCCCACGACGACACTCTGATGCACGCGCTCGCGCAGTGCCGGCATGACGCTGCGCATCTCGACCTGAATCCCGGTCTGATCGGCGACGGCCCGTCCGATGTGGGATAGCCGCATCGTCAGGCCGTATTTTTCGCTCTGCGGTTCCTGCGCAACGTAGCCGCGGCTGACCAGTGTGCGCAGGTGCCGGTAGATCCGCGGCTTCGGCATGGCAACCGCACTCGCGAGCTCACTGACGCCGACCGGGCCGCGCGCCTGTGCCATGTGCTCGATGATGCTGAGCGTCGTGACGACCGCTTCGATGACCTGCGGCATGGCGGCTCAGCGCTCGCCGGAGAATTGCTGGTATTCGACCAGGTGCCGATAATCCTGCCGGAACGGCGCGAATACGTCGAGATTCAGCACCGGCTCATCGCCGACCGGCTCGCCGTAGTGCTCGACGTTCGGCGGTACCCGCACCACGCTGCCCGCTCCGACCTCGATGGCCTCGCCCGCGATCACGAATCGCATGCGGCCCTTGACGATGTAGACGATCTGCTCGAACGGATGGCGGTGCGGGTTGGTCTGCATGCCTGGCTGCAGCCAGTTCATGACCAGCAGCACGTCCTCGCCGCGAAATCCGGCGCGGGTCACGCCCGGGCGGACCGACTCCTTCGGCAACTCATCCCAGCGGTAGGCGCGAGTCTGCGGCTGCGTCTGCATAAGCACCTCTGTATCGTCAGAAGAAACGATGGATCGTGTAGCGATATAGTGAGGTATTCGCTACGATGCCGTCAAATGAACATCGCCGCACACATGCGCCGCGCCGGCGGTGCCTTTGCGGACCAACCCGGCATCGCGCGGGGCGCCGCGGTCGTGCACAGCTACGGCGCGCTCGCCGATCGCGTCAGCCGGCTGGCGCAGGCGCTGCGCGGCCGTCTGGCGCTGCTACCGGGCGATCGCGTGGCGCTGGTGATGAAGAACTGCCCCGAGTATCTCGAGATCCTCTATGCCTGCTGGCACGCGGGACTGGTGGCCGTGCCGATCAACGCCAAGCTGCATCCGGCGGAGATGGCCTACATCCTCGCCGACAGCGGCGCCCGCACCTGCTTCGTGTCCTTAAGGCTCGGCGCCGACATCGGCGCGCTGGTGAAGGATCCGCTGCGCTACCTGATCGAAGCGGGCAGTGCGGAATACACCCGCATGCTCCAATCCGAGCCGCTGCCGCTCACCGCTTGCGGCGCCGATGACACCGCCTGGCTGTTCTACACCAGCGGTACCACCGGCCGACCGAAGGGCGCAACACTGAGCCATCGCAACCTGCTCGCCATGAGTCTGTGCTATTTCGCCGATGTGGACCAGCAGTCACCGTGGCGAGCGATCCTGCATGCCGCGCCGATGAGTCACGGCTCGGGTCTGTACGCCCTGGCGCACGTCATGAAGGCGAGCTGCCACGTCATTCCCGAGGGCGACGGATTCGACGCCGCGGAGGTTTACGCACTGATCGGGGCGTGGTCCGACATCGTATTCTTCGCGGCGCCGACCATGATCCGGCGGCTGCTCGATCACCCGGGCGACCCGCCAACCGGCAATCTCAAGACCATTCTCTACGGCGGCGGCCCGATGTATCTCGAAGACCTGGTTGAAGGCATGCGGCGCCTGGGACCGAAATTTGCACAACTCTACGGCCAGGGAGAATCGCCGATGACCATCACCGCGCTGAGTTCCAGCATCATCGCCGACACGCAGCACCCGCGTTGGCGCGAGCGCGCCTGCTCGGTCGGCATCGCACAGAGCGCGGTGGAGGTTCGCGCGGTCGATGATGCCGGTGCCTCTTTGCCGTGCGGTGAGGTAGGCGAAGTGGTCGTGCGCGGTGCAACGGTCATGAGCGGCTACTGGAACAACCCGGCTGCTTCCGCCGAAACGCTGCGCGCCGGCTGGCTGCACACGGGCGACCTCGGCAGCTTCGATGAGCATGGTTTTCTGACCCTCAAGGATCGATCCAGGGATGTGATCATTTCGGGCGGCAGCAACATCTATCCGCGCGAGGTTGAGGAGGCTCTGCTGCAGCATGCCGATATCGTCGAGGTGTCGGTGATAGGTCGGCCCGATCGGGATTGGGGCGAATCCGTGGTGGCATACATCGTCACGCGGGACGCGGTCGAGCTCGATACCGCGGCGATCGATGCCTTCTGTGCCCAGCGTATCGCCCGTTTCAAGAGGCCGCGGCGTTACCGCATCGTCGATTCACTTCCAAAGAACAGCTACGGCAAGGTGCTCAAGAAGGCGCTGCGCGAACTGGAGCGGTCCCGTGGCGACTAGCCCTGCGATGCGGACCCCGGTCGCACCGGCCTCGCGCTGGCTGCTGTTCGCGGTCATCAGCGCCATCTATTTCACGATCTCGGCCGCCACGTTCAGCTCGCTCGGTATCGTGCTGCCCTACATGATCCGTGAATTGTCCTGGACCTGGTCGCAGGCCGGCATCGGATTCTCGCTGCTGGCGCTGTTGGTGGGCCTGGCGAGCGCG
Organism: Steroidobacteraceae bacterium; assembly: GCA_036008365.1. Classification (GTDB taxonomy): domain Bacteria; phylum Pseudomonadota; class Gammaproteobacteria; order Steroidobacterales; family Steroidobacteraceae; genus FEN-1191. Next base: position 3,223 of record DASYNV010000340.1, read on the forward strand.
CTTCCCGCCTGGACCATCCGGCGATTCGGCATCGCGGCGACCTACGGCGGCGGCGGCGTGATCATGGTGATCGGGTTCGCGCTGCTGGCGCTGAGCAGCGGCATCTACAGCTACCAGGTCGCCGCGGCGCTCCTGGGGCTTGGCTTTGCGCTGTGCGCAGTCGTCCCGGCCGTGTATCTGCTCAACGGCTGGATGCCGGAGAAGCGCTCCTCGGTCATCGGCGCTTACATGACCATCGGCGGATTGGGCGCAGTTGCCGGCCCTCTCGGCGCCAACGGCTTCATGGTCGCTACACACTCCTGGCGACTGTACTGGTGTGCGATGGCGATCGTGATGCTGGCGCTCACGCTGCTGGCGCTTGTGTTCGTCAAGAGTCCCCCCACCGAGTTCAGCGCCGGGCAAGGGCCGGATCGCGCCTACCGCTACCCCAAGGACTGGCGCTTTCGCGACGCCATCCGCACCCCGCAGTATTGGGTGATTTCGCTGTCGATGACCGCGACCTTGCTGTGCGTGCTCACCACCAGCAGCTGCGCGCCCGCGCACATGGGTGCACTCGGCATTTCCGCCGGTGTGGCGGCCGCCGTGCTCAGTACCAACGGTGCGGTGGGCGCGCTGTCGCGCTACCTCGGAGGCGCGCTTGCCACGCGCATCGATCCGAAGTGGTTGCTGGTCGCGGGACTTGTCGGCGAGGGCCTCGGCATGGCGGCGCTGTCGGTCGCCGACAATCGATTCGCGCTCGGTATATTTGCGGTCGCCGAAGGATTCGGCTTCGGCATGTGCCTG
>DASYNV010000341.1:0-4720 GCA_036008365.1 Steroidobacteraceae bacterium
CTGCCGCAATTCCGTGACGCGCGAGGCTTCGGCGTTCTCGACCAGCTCGCGCTGCGCGCGCAGCTCGGCGGCGTGGCGGCGGTGCGCGGCCAGTACGCTCAATTGCACCCGCAGCAGCACGCCGAAGAACACCGCGATCAACAGCAACGTGAATCCCAGCAGTACCAGACCGAGTGGCACGCTCACATGCGCGAAGCCGAATGACACCGGGGTCGGCGCGCCGAGCATGCCCCGGTTCATGATCACGAATACGATCGCCAGCACCGCCACGATCGCCATCAGCAGGTTGGCAGGTTTCACGGTGCGCATCTCCGGGGATCACTCCTTGGATCTGGCGGCAGTACCGGTCGCCTGTCCTTCCAACGCCTCGAGTACCCGCGCGGTGTCGGTCGGAGTCTGCATGGCGGCCGCCACCGGATCGTGCCGATCGTGCACCATCGGCAGATCGTGCCGCAATTCCTCGATCAGATGTATCAGCTTGGTGGTTTTCTGTTCGGTCATGAGATTGACCTGGAGGTCAAGATTGAGCCGTTGCGTCTCGAAACGCGCCTGACGATTCTGTGAGATCAGCACCACCGTGGTGGTGAAGAAGGCCCCGAGGCTGAAGAGGCCCTGCAACCAGGGGAATGGCGGTCGGTCGAACTGCGGCAGATGCAGTCGCGGAGCGAGCGTGTTGTAGAGCAGCCATACCATCGCGACAATGGCCGCGCTGGCCAGGTATCTGGGTCGGCCCAGCCACGCGGCGAGTCGCTCGACGCTCCGCTGTGCGTCGCTGAGTTTGACCTGCTCGCGGCGGTGGAAGGCGATGATGCTGTCGATATTCTGGCTGATGTGCTCCGGGAAGTTGTCGGCCGCGGATTCACGCCCGACAGCGGCCGCTGTCGGATCCTCAGGCGGCACTGTCGGAGGGGGCCGCCCGGCGCGCTGGCGGCACGGAGGTCAGCTGTGACGGCTCCTCACGCAGTTTGGCCGGATCGGCAAAACAGCCGAGATAGCGCGTGAAGAGATCGATATCGAGCGGCTTGACCCAGTGCGAGTCGAAGCCGGCGTCTTTGGATCGACGCCGGTCGCCCTCCTGGCCCCAGCCAGTCAGCGCCACCAACACCATGTTCTTGCCCCAGGGCTGCGAGCGGATGCGGCGTGCCAGCTCGTAGCCGTCCATGCCGGGCATGCCGATGTCGAGGACCGCGACCTCGGGCCGGAATTCCGGTGCGGCTTCGAGCGCCAGGAAGCCATCGGCCGCGGTGCGAACCTCGTGACCATCGAGACTCAGGAGGTTCGCGAGACTCATCAGGGCGTCCTGATTGTCGTCGACCAGCAGCATGCGTCGCTTGGCATCGTTGCCGGCCTCAGGGCGAGCCGGCGCGGCAACCCCGGGCAGCGGCGCGTCGGCGGTGGCCTCGATCGCCGAGGGCGGTGTCCACACGCAGGACACCGCAGCCGGCAGGCGAATTGCGAATTCAGTGCCGCGTCCGGCCCCGGCGCTGTGCACGCTGACATTGCCGCCGTGCATCTCCACCAGCCGTTTGACCAGCGCCAGGCCAATGCCCAATCCACCGCGAGAGCGGCCGTCCATGATGCCGGCCTGACTGAACAGGTCGAACACCGTCGGCAGCATCGAGGCGGGGATGCCGATGCCATTGTCACGGATGCGGATCTCGACCATGCCGTCATCGAGGCGTGCACTCAGGTGGATCCTGCCGCCCGCGTCGGTGTACTTGACGGCGTTGCCGAGCACGTTACCGATAATCTGCGTGACGCGCGTCAGATCGCCCATGACGCTCAGCGGTGTCGCGGGCAGCTCGATCTGCAATTCGTGTTTCTGCTGCATCAGCATAGGCTGCACGGTCTCGACCGCGCGCGCCACGGCGGCGGCGAGATCCAGCGGCTTGGCGTCGATGTTGATCTTGCCGCGCGTGATGCGCGAAACATCCAGCAGATCGTCCACCAGCCGCGTCAGGTGCGCCGCCTGCCGGTCGATCACGTCCCGCGCCCATTCGACCTGGGTATCGCCCACGGGCTTCATGCGCATGATGCGCACCGCGTTATGGATCGGCGCCAGCGGGTTGCGCAGTTCGTGCGCCAGCATCGCCAGAAACTCGTCCTTGAGCCGGTCGGCCTCCTTGAGCTGCCGCTCGACGCGGGCGCGCTCCAGGATTTCCCCGTGCAGTGCGCGGTTGGCTGCTTCGAGTCCGGTCACCGCCTCGCGCAGCGAGGCGTTGAGGTTCTCGAGCTCGCGGGTTTTTTCCGCCTGAAGATTCAGATGGGCCGCCGATAGCTGCGCGTGGGCCTGCGCCAGCGTACTGTTGAGTTGCTGCAGCTCGCGTCGCTGCTGGTGCAGCTCGACCAGGACCGCGACCTTGCTGCGCAGAATCTCCGGCACCACCGGGATCAGCACGTAGTCGACGGCGCCGAGCTTGTAGGCCTTCATGCGATCGAGCTCGTTGATGTGCACGCCGGTGACGAAGATGATCGGCGTGCGCTCGAAGCGCGGATGTTCGTGTATCAGGCTCGCGGTCTCAAAGCCGTCCATGCCCGGCATGCTGACGTCCAGCAGCACCACGGCGTACTCATCCTGCATCAGCCGCTCGAGCGCCTCGAGGCCCGAGCGCGCCGTCACGAGGTTCTGGCCGAGCTCCTTGAGGATGGCCTCGTACGAGAGCAGCCGACCCGGCTGGTCATCGACCAGCAGGATGTTGACGGCCCCGTCGACTTTCATCGGTGCAGCCACATCCGCACCAGCGACAATAATTGGTCGCTGTTGACCGGCTTGGCGACGTAGTCGGATGCCCCGGCCTCGAGGCATTTCTCGCGGTCGCCTTTCATGGCCTTGGCGGTCAGCGCGATAATCGGCAGCTGACGGAAACGGCCATCGCTGCGGATGCGGCGCATGGTCTCGTAGCCGTCCATCTCCGGCATCATGATGTCCATCAGCACCAGCGACAGCTCCGGCTCGCTTTCGATCTGCCGGATCGCATCCTGGCCGTTGCTGGCACTCATGACGTGCATGTTGTGACGCTCGAGCAGGCTGTTGAGCGCGAAGATGTTGCGCACGTCGTCATCGACCACCAGCACGCGGCGACCGCGCAACGCATCATCGCTCTGGTGCAGCTGCTCGATCATCCGCTGCTGCGCATCGGGCAGATCGGCCACGACCCGGTGCAGGAACAGCGCGGTCTCATCCAGCAGGCGCTCGGGCGAGTGTACGCCCTTGACCACCACGCTCTTGGCCTTGCGGCGCAGCTCCTGCTCCTCGCTCTCGCTGAGCTCGCGGCCCGTGAACACCACGATCGGTATCTGGCGTAGCCGCGCTTCCTGCTGAATGGCATCGAGCAAGTCGAAACCCGACATGTCGGGCAGCCGCAGATCGAGCACGACGCAGTCGAAGGCGCGCTCGCGCAGCAGCGCCAGCGCCTCGGCGCCGGTGCCCGCGGCCGTGATGTCGATGTCGTCGTGATCGAGCAGGGCGCGGATGCTGATCTGTTCGGCCGGGTCGTCCTCGATCACCAGCAGCTGTCGCACGTGCGGCTCGGTGAATGCGCGGATGCGATCGAACGCCTCGGACAGTCCGTCCGTGGTCAGCGGTTTGTTGATGAACGAAAATGCGCCGCGCTCCAGGCCGTACTGCCGCTCTTCCTCGATGGTCAGGATCTGCACCGGGATGTGGCGCGTCTCGGGGTCACGCTTGAGATGGTTGAGCACCGTCCAGCCGAGCATATCGGGCAGGAATACATCGAGCGTGATCGCCGTCGGACGGAACTTGCGTGCCAGCTCGAGCGCGTTGGTGCCGTTATTTGCAACCAGCACCTTGAAGTGCCGATCGCGTGCGAGGTTCAGCAGCACGCGCGCGTAGTGCGGATCGTCCTCCACCACCAGCAGCACGGCATCGCCGGGCTGCAGGTTTTCGCGATCGTCCTCGAGTTCTTCCTGGCGCGTGACCGGCAGTACGATGGGCTGGTAGGCACCCACCATGGCGGCGGCATTGGCCGCACCCTGTTGTGCCGCGGCCTTGCTGTAGGCTGGGCCGCTGTAAATCGCGGGCAGGTAGAGCGTGAAGGTGCTGCCGCTACCCGGCACGCTGCTGAGACGGATTTCGCCGCCGAGCAGGTGTGCCAGTTCGCGGCTGATGGCGAGTCCCAGTCCGGTGCCGCCGTAGCGCCGGGCCGTACCCGCATCGGCCTGCTGGAAAGCCTCGAAGATGATGCGCTGCTTTTCCGGCGCGATGCCGATGCCGGTGTCGCTGACGGAGAACTCGATGACCGGCTGTCCCTGGCTCAGCACCGGATGATCGGGAGTCCAGCCGCCGGCGGCGACACCGACGTGCAGCCGTACGCCACCGTGATCGGTGAACTTGAGCGCGTTCGACAGCAGGTTCTTCAACACCTGCATGAGGCGCTTGCTGTCGGTGGTGATGGCGCGGCCCAGGTGCGCGTCGAAGTTGGTGGTGAATGCGAGCTTGCGATTCTCGGCCTCGTGCCGGAACGAGCGCTCGATGCCTTCCTTGAGGTACCCAAACGCAAGTTCCTCGGTTTCCACCGTGACCGTGCCGGACTCGATCTTCGACAGATCGAGAATGTCGCTGATCAGGTTCAACAGATCGGTGCCGGCGCCGTGGATGGTCTTGGCGAATTCGACCTGGCGCGCCGAAAGGTTGGTCTCGGGATTCTCGGCCAGCTGCTGCCCCAGGATCAGGATGCTGTTGAGCGGCGTGCGCAGCTCG
>DASYNV010000342.1:0-5383 GCA_036008365.1 Steroidobacteraceae bacterium
GCGACAGCATGAAATTGCCGACATCGAGCGGGCCGTGCGTGGCGGCCTGCGCCTCACCACCCGCGAGGCTCAGGCGCCAGACCTGCGTGTTGCCCGAGCGCGTCGAAAGAAAGAACAGCAGCTTGCCATCGGCGCGCCAGCGCGGTGAGAAACTCGACACGCCGGGCGCCGTGAGACGGCGCGTGACGCGCGGCTCCGCACTCGGCCGTCCGTCGGGGACCGGGGCGAGCCACAGACTGCTCATGCTGCGGTTGGCGGCAAGATCCGTTTCGAGCAGCTGGTAGACCACCCACTGACCATCGGGAGATATGCGCGGGTCCGAGACGCGCTCGAGCAGCATCAGATCGGTGGCGGTGAATGGCCGGGGTGCGGCCGCGCCGGCACCGGAACTGAAGGCAAGCGCAACGACAGTCGCCGCGACCGCCGCAAGCAGCGCTGCGCACGCTCGCGACCGATGCGCTGCGGCGCCCCGCATCGCTAAGCTTCCGAAACGCGCAGATTGTCGATCAGCCGCGCACGGCCCAGGCGCGCCGCGGCCAGCGCAATCAGCGCGGTCGCCGGGGCGCTCGGCTTCGACAGATCGTGCGCCGACAGGATCGAGAAGTACTCCGGTTTCATGCCCGCGCGCTCGAGCGCGAGCCAGCCGGCCCGTTCGAGGCCCGCGTAATCGCGGTTCCCGGCGCGCAGGGCGCTCACCGCCGCATGCAGTGCGCGATAGATTGCGGAGGCGCGCGTGCGCTCGTCGCCGCTCAGGTAGCGATTGCGGGAACTCAAGGCCAGTCCATCGTCGGCGCGCACCGTCGGTGCACCCACCACCTCCACCGGCAGTGCCAGATCCAGCGTCATGCGACGAATCACCATGTACTGCTGATAGTCCTTTAGCCCGAAAACCGCGAGATCCGGTTGTACGATGCCAAACAGCTTGGCGACCACGGTCGCAACACCATCGAAGTGTCCGGGACGATACGGCCCGCAAAGTATCTCGCTGAGTCCGCGCACGGTCACGAGCGTCTGCTGACTGCCTTGCTCCGGGTAGATCTCCTCCACCGGTGGCGCGAACAGCAGATCGCAATGCGCCGCGCGCAGCAGTTGCTCATCCTCGCTGAGCGTGCGCGGATAGGCGGCGAAGTCCTCGCTTGGCCCGAATTGAATCGGATTGACGAACACGCTGGCGATCACGCGCTCGGCACGGTCGCGCGCCAGCGTGAGCAGGCTGCCGTGGCCAGCGTGCAGGTTGCCCATGGTCGGCACCAGCGCGACGCGATCTCCGTGACTGCGCCACGCGCGCACGTGCCCGCGCACCGCCTCGATCGTGGTAACGGTCTGCATGCGCCGCTGCGATTAGAAACAGTGCTCGGGGGCCGGATACTCCCCCGACTTGACGGCCTCGACGTAGCGCGTCAGCGCCTCCTGCGGCGAGGCGCTGCCGGTCATGAAGTTACGCACGAACCGCGGCTTGCGGCCGGAGGTGATGTCGAGGATGTCGTATAAAACCAGGATCTGGCCGTCGGTGCCGGGACCGGCCCCGATGCCGATCACTGGCACCTTGACCGCCTGCGCGATCGAAGCCCCGAGCTCGGACGGTATGCACTCGAGCAGCACCAGGTCGGCTCCCGCGCCCTCCAGCGCCAGCGCGTCCTCGAGCATGCGCTGCGCCGCCGCGCTCTCGCGACCCTGCACGCGAAAGCCGCCGGTCTTGTGCACCGATTGCGGCTTGAGGCCAAGGTGCGCGCACACCGCGATGTCATGCTGGGCCAGGAATGCGACGATCTCGGTCTGGCCCTTGCCGCTCTCGAGCTTGATCATGCGCGCCCCGCCCTCCTGCATCAGTCGCACCGAGTTCGACAGCGCGAGCTCACGCGATGGATAGCTCATGAACGGCAGATCGGCAATCAGGAAGGGACGATGCAGCCCGCGCGCCGCCGCGGCACAGTGATAGACCATCTGATCCATGGTCACGGGCACGGTGGTGTCGTGTCCCTGGATCACCATGCCGAGCGAGTCGCCGACCAGCGCGACATCGACGCCAGCCGCATCGAGCAACACGGCAAAACTCGCGTCGTACACGGTCATGCAGGCGATCTTCTCGCCGCGCTGCTTCATCTGATCGAGCGTGCTGAGTGTGACCGGCGGCCGATCGGAATCGCGCAATTGCAATTGCGTGTACATGGCCGCTCAGGATGAGGCAGTTACCGGTGCCGCGCAACTTGTGGGTCAGAGCGCGGCATGGCGCATCGGGTTGTAGTAGAGGCGGCCGCGGCGCATGCGCTGAATCGTCGCCAGCAGTTCGGCGAAGTCGGCCTCGCTGCCGACCGGATCGATCGCCGCGGCATTGACGATCAGCAGCGGCGAGCCCTCGTATTCGTGGAAAAAGCGCGCATAGGCATCGTTGAGCCGTTCCAGGTAGCGGCGATCGATGAACTGCTCGTACGGAATGGCACGCCGGCTGATGCGCCCGAGCAGCACGTCCACGGGTGCCTGCAGATAGATCACCAGGTCCGGTTTGGGAGACTCGATTGCGAGCCGCGCGTAGACCTGCTCGTAGAGACGATACTCTTCATCCTCGAGCGTGGTGCGTGCAAACAGGCGGTCCTTGTCGATCAGGTAATCGGCGATGCGCAGCGGCGCAAACATGTCATGCTGCTGCAGCGCTGTGAGCTGCTGCGTGCGCTGAAACAGGAAGTGCAGCTGCGCGGCGAGCGCCCCGGCGCGCGGGTTGCGATAGAAGCGCTCCAGAAACGGGTTGGCCTCGGCGCGCTCGAGCACCAGCTCGGCGCCCAGTGTCTCGGCCAGCTTGGTGGCAAGTGTCGTCTTGCCGACACCGATCGGACCCTCGAGCACGATGAAGCGGTGCTGTGACTGAGGCGGTTGCTCTGACGTCATGATGCAGCGGCTTACGTGTCGAGACGCCAGATTCCTTCAGGGCTGACTCGTGCCACGAGCTCCGCGACTAGGCCGAAACCCGGCACCGGCAGCTCAGGGGCCACCTCGGCCAAAGGATACAGAACGAAATTGCGCTCCACTATCCCGGGATGCGGCAGCCGCAACTGCTCGCCGTCGAGGCGCAGTTGTGCGAACTGCAGCAGATCGAGATCGATGCGACGCGGCCCCCAATACTCGCGCGGCGGCACGCGCCCGAGCGAGCGCTCGAGCTCGCGCAGCCGCGCAAAAAAATCCGCTACCTCGAGCTGCGTGAGCAGGCCCGCGACGGCATTGACATAGTCAGGCTGCGCCACCGGGCCCATCGGCTTCGACCCGTAGAGCGAGGATCGCCGCACCAGCCGCGTGCCGGGCATCTCGCCCAGTGCGGCCAATGCGCGTCGCACCTGGGCCGCGGGATCATCGAGATTGCTCCCGAGGCCCACATAGGCCGGATGCCAGAGCATCAACCGGTACCATGGAATCGCCGCCTGCGGCGACGCCGGGGGGCTCGGCGCGGCGCATCAGTCGCGCTATCGCCCTGAGGCGAAGCCGCAGGGTCGCCCGCAGAGCCCGCGGCGCCGGTGCCCGCTGTGAGGGGCGCCACAGGTTGCTGACCAGCTGGCTTGGCGCCGCGTGGTCTGGCGAGCGAGTCGACCATCGCCAGGCGCCGTTCGGGATCGGCCTCCTGCAGTTGCGTCCACCAGGTGGCGATGGCCGCCGGCGCGAGCCCCAGTTGCGCGCGCAGCATCAGCAGATCGAATGCCGAACGGAAGCGCGGCTGCTCGAGCAGCCGCAGCGCGCGCTTGCCGCGCGGCTGCTCCAGGCGCGGCTGCAGGGCGTACATTTCCCGCACCCCGAGCGCCACGCGCCGCGGAATGGTCACGCGCGTCGAAGCCGCCCGCAGCGTGCGATCGCAGGCCTCGGCGATTGCGCCGAGTTCGTGCCAGCGCTGCGGCGGCAGCGATTCGATCGCCTGCGCGACCGGACCATACAGCAGCAGCGCGATCAGAAACGTCGGAGTGACGGGCTTATCCTCCGCCACGCGCGCATCGGTGTTGCGCAGACCCTGGCGCAGCAGCTGCTCCACCAGGCCATTGGGGTGCGTGGCCAGGTAGCGTTCGACCGCCGGAAACAGCTCCCCGAGCAATTGCCGTTGCCGCAGCACGTCGAGACTGCGCTCGCCGTGGCCGGTCAGGAACAGTTTCAGCGTCTCATCGAACAGGCGCGCCGCCGGCACTCCGGCCATCAGCGAGCGCAGGCGCGGAATCGGCTCGGCAGTGGATGCCTCGAGCGTGAAGCCGAGCTTGGCCTCGAAACGCGCCGCGCGCAGCATGCGCACCGGATCCTCGCGATAGCGCGTCTCCGGATCGCCGATCAATCGCAGCCGATGCGCCGCGAGGTCCCCGGCGCCGCCGACGTAGTCCCAGAGCGAAAAATCGGCGATGTTGTAATAGAGAGAGTTGACGGTGAAATCGCGCCGCCACACATCCTCATCGATGGTGCCGTAGACATTGTCGCGCAGCAGCCGGCCGTGAGTGTCGAGCACACGCTCGTGATCGATGCCGTTGAGCTCCGCCTCATCGTCAAGCTCGGATTCCTCATCGAGCTCCGGCGCCTCGCCTTCCTCCGGATCGGCCTGCAGCACCGGCTCCTCGCTCGGCGAGGGTGCACTCGCGGCGCGGAAGGTTGCGACTTCGATGACTTCGCGGCCAAACACCACGTGCGCCAGGCGGAAGCGGCGGCCCACCAGGCGGCTATTGCGGAACAGCGAGCGCACCTGGTCGGGCAACGCGTTGGTGGCGACGTCGAAATCCTTGGGATGACGCCCGAGCATGACGTCGCGCACGCAGCCGCCGACCAGAAATGCCTGAAACCCGGCCTCTTTGAGCCGATAGAGGACGCGCACTGCGTTGCCGGAGAGATTGGAGCGGGAGATCGTGTGCTCGGCGCGAGGAATGATGCGTGGCTGGACACCGAGCGCAGTGGTCCGAAGAGTCTCGTTCAAATCGTAATTCCCGCTTGAGCAATCAGTCTGGTCACCTATAATACCGCGCCTTTCCGACACCCCTCCGGCCTAACGCTCCCTTCGTCTAGAGGCCTAGGACACGGCCCTCTCAAGGCTGGAACACGAGTTCGAATCTCGTAGGGAGCGCCATGAAATCAAGTGGTTGCGCCAAGCGTGGCGGCTCCGTACGGAATCCGTACGGAAACCCGCGCGGCATTCTGGAAGCTGTTGCCTCGTGCGACAAAGCGCCACCCGCTCGTGTGTCATCACGAGAGGGCGGCTGACCATCAACAGCATCAGGAGAACTGCCAATGGCTACCCGTAACACTGCCACAAAGATCGACCGCGACAACGCCGGCAAACGCAAACGCGCCGCGCCGCCGCGCGCCAGCAAGGCACACGTACCGGCGAAACGGCCTCGCCGAGCCTCTGAGAGAGGTCCGACAGGTATTGTCA